>CAMEKL010000099.1 GCA_945921365.1 uncultured Bacillota bacterium | reverse complement strand
TAAACATAGGAATTCGCTCACTCAGTCCTAATTTAATTTTAACAGATGAAGTTGCGTCTTTAAGCGATGTTAATTCGCTTTTTTACGCGGGGAATTGTGGTGTTAAGGTTATTGCATCTGTTCACGCATCAACCATTAAAGAACTTAAAAATAAGCCTGAGTTTGAAAGACTTTTTAAGGAAAAATTCTTTTCCAGATTTGTTGTTTTATCGCTAAATGATGGACCAGGAACATATGAAGGAATTTATGATGAAAACTTTGAGAGAATTTTTTAGGAGATAAATTTGAAAATTGTTCTTTTGTGTTTGATTATAACTTGCTCCACTTATGTTGGCTATGGCTTTTCTTCATATTTTAGAAGACGAGTTAAATTTTTCTCTGATTGCATTTCATTTCAGAACAAAATGGTTGTTGAAATTGCTTTTAAACAAAACAAGCTTATAGAAATTATTGATGAATTTACCAAGAGCTGTAGTTACGATTTTAAATTTGTGCTCAAAAGTTTTGAAGAAAATTATCTTATAGGCAAAAAAGTTTTTGATGAAAACATTCTTTTTAAAAAAAATATTTGTCTTTCAAAAGAAGAAAGAGATGATGTTTACGCTTTTTTTAAAACTCTTGGAAGATATGATTGTGAAAATCAAATCAAAGAAATTGAAAATTTTAAAAAGACATTTGAAACATCACTTATTGATGCGCAAGCTGAGAATAAAAAATATGGTTCATTATATGTGAAACTTGGGCTTATGGCAGGCCTACTTATTGCAATTCTTTTGTTTTAATGGAGGTGTAAATGGGAGTTGAAATCATTTTTAAAATTGCCGCAGTTGGAATTTTAACCGCAGTTGTAAATCAAGTTTTAAAGCATGCAAACAAAGAAGAAATTGCAACACTTTCAACACTTGCAGGGCTTGTTATTGTGCTTATTATGGTGCTTGATTTAATTAGTACGCTGTTTTCAACAGTTAGAACAATGTTTAATTTGTAAGGAGAAATTTTGGATATTTTTAGAATTATTGGAATTGGTTTTGCAACAACAATAACAGCACTTATTGTGAAGCAGGTTAAACCAGAAATTGCAATTGTGATTTCAATTTCTGGTGGTGTTTTGATGATTTTAATGCTTGTTGACAGTTTGACAAGCATAATATCAGTTTTTAATGCTCTGATTGCTAAAAGTGGGATTTCTTCTGGAATTTTTTCAAGTGTTTTAAAAATTATTGGAATTGGCTACATAACAGAATTTTCAGCTAATTTATGTCAAGATGCAGGAACAAATAGTGTTGCAAATAAAATTCTTCTTGCAGGCAAAATTTTAATTCTTGTTAGTGCTCTTCCAATTGTTTCAAACATAATTGAAATCATTTCGGAGATTTTGCCATGATAACATGTTTAAAAATTTTTTCTTTTAAATTAAAAAAAATAGATAAAAAACAATTGATCAGAAGCATTTGTGTTTATTTGATTATTTTTGTTGTTATTTTAAGTTATCTAAAACCGAACATTGTTGTTATTGCAGATAATTCAGGCTATGAAGAACTTGAAAAAGAACTTGAAAACAACATTAAAGAGCAACTTGCCGGGCTTGACTTCTTTGAAATGGACAAAATTTTTAACAACCTAAATGGATATGAGAGTTCAATTTTTGGAGCAAGTTCGTTCACAGAAAAAGTTGGAAAAGTTGTTTCAGGGGAATTTTCAAACGGTCAACAATCAATTTTTACAGCAATTGTCAATTTGTTTTTTGATGACGTTTTAAGCTTTATCCCGCTTCTTGCAAGCATAATTGTAATTGCAATTATTTGTGGGTTTTTAACAAATTTGAAAAGTGATGGTAGTGGAAAATCTGTTGGAGACATAATTCATTTTGTTTGCTACGGTGTTATTATTTCTCTTGTTATGACAGCTGTTGTTGGTCTGCTACGAAGCACCGCAAGTTTGCTTTCAAATTTGCAAGGGCAGATGCAAGTTATATTTCCTATTCTTTTAACAATTATGACAGCAATTGGTGGCAATGCCTCTGTTTCAATTTATCAACCTGCTGTTGCGCTTCTTTCAAGTGGAATTATGCAAATTTTTATTTCCATTTTAATGCCAATTTTCATCTTTTCGCTTGTTTTCACAATCATTTCGAATTTAACCTCAACAGTAAAGTTAGATAAATTTAACAAGTTTTTTCAATCTGCTTTCAAATGGATAATTGGAACTGTTTTCACTGTTTTTATGGCATTTTTGGCAATTCAAGGAATAACTGCAAGCACTTATGATGGAGTTTCAGTTAGAACTGCAAAATATGCAATCAGGTCTTATGTTCCAATTCTCGGGGGATATTTGTCTGAAGGTTTTGATGTTATTTGTGCTTCAAGTGTATTGATTAAAAATGCGGTTGGCGCAAGTGGTCTATTCCTTATGTTTGCAAGCATTTTAAGCCCAATTGTTAAAATTATGGTTTTTATTTTAATTATGAAACTCGCTGCTGCAATTTTAGAACCACTTACTGATGCCAGAAT
>CAMEKL010000098.1 GCA_945921365.1 uncultured Bacillota bacterium | reverse complement strand
GAATTATAGGTGTTTCAGTTGTGTATTCCATAAAAAAATGTTTAGTTATAAGGTCTAAACCAAGAATAAGCCCAAAAACTAAAACGCTGATAATAATTGTTAAAATTTTTCTTTTTTTATTCAACATTTTCTCCAATATTTTTAGAAATGAAAAACAAATTTTCTTCAATTTTATTTATTTTGAATTTTAACACAAAGCTTGCACCCGATAAAAAATCTAATGCACGTTTTTTGTCTTCTTCTGAAAAATTTGAAAGGTTGACAAGAATGCTTTCTTCATCTAAAAGTTTTAAAGAAATATTTTCAATGTCTCCTTGCGTTTTTGGAGTGTTAACTTCAACACTTTTTTGTTCTTTTTCTTCTTTCTTAGTGTTTTTATTTCTTAAATCAAATTTGGAAGAAGTTATTCTTTGTTTTTTGTTTTTTTTATCATCATTTTCTTCTTCAACGTTTTCAAAACCAATTGCTTTTAAAATTTTATCAAAAAATCCCATATTAAAGCCCTTTTTCTTGTGTTTTGTCTTCTAATTTTATCAAATTATTATAAAAATCTCCAAGCAATTTTATAACAGTTTCAGGACAGACAAGTTCTGATTTATATTGACTTTTTTTCATATTTTCACTTCTATTTTCATAGAGAGAATCAAAAACTTGTTTTTTTAGCTTTGTTGTTGGAGCATAATAGTATTCTTTCAAAATATCGGCAAGTTTATTGCAAAAAGCGTTTTCAACGGATTTATTTCTTAAAGAAATAGCTTTGTCGTTTGCAATAACCTCATTTTTTGTTAACTCTTCTTCTATCTTTGCTATTTCAATCTCTTTGTTTTTAATTTGATCTTTATATGAATTTGCCTCGTTAACAATTTTTCTAATCACATTATAATCTGATTTTAAAAAGTTTTTTGCCTTATCTTCACTCATATTTTTAACTGGGTGATTTTTTCTTCCAACTAGAATTGATTTTTTAAATGCGATGTAGGTGAGTTCATCAGTTTCAAGTGTTGGATAGTCTTCAATAACAATTTTAACATTTTGCTTTTCTTTGTGATGTTGTCTTTCTCTTTTGATTCTGTCCTCGTCAATATAAAGCCTGTCTGCGTAATGTTCTATTGCTCTTTTTGCATCAAAAAAATCTTTTTGTTTAAGTTCCGAAAGAAAAAGCTCTAAACATTCTATTTCACAAGTTTTATAAATTATTTTTTCTTCAGACGCCTTTAAATTATCTTTCAAAATTGAAAGTTCAAATTTATTAAGCTCAAGTTTATCTGCTGTTGTTATCTCTTTTGTTGAGATATATTCTTCATATAGTGGTAAAAGCTTCTCAACTGTTTTTTTAAGTTGATGTTCAACACTTCCTTTTGTCTCTTGCATGCATTCAACAAGTCTATAATGCAAACTTTTTTCTTCCATATTTTTCCTTTTATAAGCCATTATATATAAAATATAAAAAAAATCAAGAATTATTTCTAAAATTGCTTGACAAAAATGAAAATGTTTGATAATATGTGCGTGCAAAAGATAAATTGCATTGTCCCGAAGACAGCAAGTGGCTAGACCGTAAATCGAAAGATGCTTGCCGAGGTGAGATTTTTGTTTGGATTTTTCCTCACAGGTCACATTTCGGGCTTGTGAGGTTTATTTTTTGTTAAACACACAAATTTATTAAAAGGAGAGAAAAAAGTGAGTGCTAATTTAGAAGCTAAAAAACTTATCGTTGAAGAAATTAAAAATAAAATTGAAAAAGCAAAATCACTTACTTTCGTTGATTATCGCGGTTTAACAGTTGAAGAAGACACAAAACTTAGAACTGCATTCCGTAATGCTGGTGCTGAATACAAAGTTTATAAAAATAGACTTATCTTAAAAGCTCTTGAAGAATGCGGAATTTCAGGTCTTGAAAGTGTTTTAGAAGGCACAAGCGCTGTTGCATTTGGTTATAATGATGAAGTTTCATCAAACAAAATCATTGTTGACACAATGAAAGATATTAACAAAATGCAAATCAAAGGCGGAATTGTTAATGGAGAAGTTGTTGACATTAGTATGATCGAAACACTTGCTCAAATTCCATCGAGAGAAGTATTGGTTGCAAAATTATTATTTTTATTACAAAGCCCTGTTCGTGGGCTTGCAGTTGCAATAAATGAAATTGCAAAAAAGCAAAATTAAAAGAAATCATTTTGGAGGATAAAAAAATGGCTGATTTAGAAAAATTTATTGAAGAAATCAAAACAATGACAGTTGTTGAATTAAACGACTTAGTTAAAAAATTAGAAGAAGAATTTGGTGTTTCTGCTGCTGCAACAGTTGTTGCTGGTGGTGCTCAAGCTGCAGGTGCTGCTCCAGCTGCTGAAGAAAAAACAGAATTCACAATCAAACTTAAAGAAGCAGGCGCAAACAAAATTGCTGTTATTAAAGTTGTTAGAGAAATCACAGGATTAGGCCTTTCAGAAGCTAAAGGTCTTGTTGACAATGCTCCATCAACACTTAAAGAAAATGTTCCAACAGAACAAGCAAAAGAATTTGAAGCTAAACTTAAAGAAGCAGGCGCAACTGTA
>CAMEKL010000097.1 GCA_945921365.1 uncultured Bacillota bacterium | reverse complement strand
CTGAAAGATTTAACAAGAGACATGGCCAAACCTTTGTCATGCCAGACGTATATGTAGCACCTGTTGGAAATAAAATATTGAATTTACAAAACCCATTAGAAAAAATGAATAAGTCTGACAGTGGTGATAATAAGGGAACAATTTTTCTTATGGACGACATTGAAGTTGCGAAAAAGAAAATTATGTCAGCAAAAACAGATAGCTTTAATAAAGTCCACTTTGATGAAGAAAATCAGCCTGGAATTTCAAATCTTATGAGTATAATGAGTAAGATTACTAACGAAAGTTTTGAAAGCATTGAAAAAAGGTATAACGGCAAAGGATACGGAGAATTTAAAAAGGAAGTTGCTGAAATTGTTGCTAATCTGCTTTTTGATATTCAAAGTAAATATCATAAATATAACAATGAAATATTATTAAATAAGATATTAGATAAAGGAGCAAAACAAGCAAGTTTAGTCGCAAAGGATACACTAAGTAGAGTGACAAAGGCACTTGGCTTAAACTAAGGCATTTGAATTTTCTTTCAAAAAATCACTTTACGATAACATACGATATTACACGATATTTACGGCATTCTTGCAAAAATTTTGAATAAATTCGTGACAAATTCGTGAGTCTAGGCTATTTTTAAGTATTTTTTAATCTAAAATTAAATAGTTTTAATTTGAAAAATCGAACCGTAAGTTGATAATTTATTGATTTGTGGGTTCGGATTTTTGTTTTCTAAGTAAGAACCTGCTTCGCAGAAGCTTGCGTAAACTAAAAAAAATCTAGCGACCATAAAATCGCTAGAAAACCCTGAAAATATCGCAAAAATGCGATGGTAACGCCGAAAATTCGGCTCTACTAAAGGCTTTTTGTGGCGCACCCACCAAGACTCGAACTCGGCATAATCGTTCCGAAGACGATTGTGATATCCACTTCACTATGGGTGCAAAAAGAGATAATTTTATTGTGGGGATTATCTAACCCCTGTCCACTGCTTCCGAAGACCAATGCTCTATACAGTTGAGCTAGTGGAGCAAAAGAGTATTTTTATGGGAACTACTTAACCCCACGCCCAATCGCTTCGAATATCTATGTGATATCTGTTTTACTGTGGGCTTTTTTATATTATTATTCGTTTTATCCTATTTGTCAAATAAAAGTTGTTAAAATGTTTGACAAAGAAGTCAAATAAGTTTACACTTAAATTGTAAATTTAGTTGAAAAACTAATTGATATAGATTTAAAAGATAAAAATTTTGTATAATATTGATATAGAAATTAGCAATTTTGAATAATTTTTTAATTTTTTAGATGATTATAATTTTATAATTGTTTTTCGGCAAGTTTATAATTTAATTTAAAGGCGGGGAAATATGAATATAGGATATCTATGCGTTTCAACCCTTGCATTTGTGCTTGTTTCAGTTGCTGTGCTTATTGTTGGTATTGGAGCAGGATTCTTGGTTAATTATCTTTTTGCAAAGAAGAAAATTTCTTCTTCAAAATCAAGTGCTGTAAAGATAATTGAAGACGCTTATGCAGAGGCAAAAACGGTAAAAAAAGAAGCAATTTTAGAGGCAAAGGAAGAAGTTCATAAACTCAGAATTGATTTTGACAAAGAGCAGAAGGACAGACGTGCAGAACTTCAACGTCAAGAAGAAAGAATTTCTCAAAGAGAAGAGTTTATAGATAAAAAAGAGCTTGCCCTAGATGCAAAGCAAGAACAAATTGAAGAGATTAAAGAAAATTTAAACAACAAGTCTCTTGAAATTGAAAAAATTAAGGAAAATGAACTTCAGATTTTTGAGTCTATGAAGTCAGAACTTGAAAAAGTTTCGAGAATGACAAAAGATGAGGCAAAACAAAGCCTAATCAATATTATGGTTGAAGATGCAAAGAAAGATGCATCAAAACTTGTTAAAGAAATTGAAGAGAACGCTAAGAGTGAAGGAGATAAAAAAGCTCAAGAAATTTTGGCAACAGTAATTCAAAAGTGTGCAACAGACTATACTTCTGAAATCACAACAACAACAGTAACTCTTCCTAATGACGAGATGAAAGGCAGAATCATTGGCCGTGAAGGAAGGAATATCAGGGTGCTTGAAGCAGCAACAGGTGTTGACCTTATTGTTGACGACACACCTGAAGCGATCACAGTTTCCTGTTTTGATCCAATCAGAAGGGAAATTGCAAGAACGGCGCTTGAAAAACTTATTTTAGACGGAAGAATTCACCCAACAAGAATTGAAGAACTTGTTGAAAAAGCAAAAAAAGATATTGAATCAAAAATCAAAGAAGCGGGCGACAATGCCGTTTCTGAAGTTGGAATCTTCAATCTTCACCCAGAACTTGTTAAAGTTCTTGGAAGGTTAAAATACAGAACAAGTTATGGTCAAAACTGCTTAAAACACAGCATTGAAACGGCATACATTGCAGGTTTTCTTGCAAGCGAACTCGGTGCTGACGAAAAAATTGCAAAGCGTGGCGGTCTTCTCCACGATATCGGAAAGGCGCTAGATCACGAAATTGAAGGTACTCACGTTAATATTGGTGTTGAACTTGCAAAGAAATATAAAGAAAGTCAAGCAGTTATTCACTGCATTGAGGCGCACCAC
>CAMEKL010000096.1 GCA_945921365.1 uncultured Bacillota bacterium | reverse complement strand
CATATTCTTTTATTTTAGTAACTTCTGCTGTTCCAGAAATAGTTCCACCATTGTTAAAACCAATTATATCTCCCTTTTGCCAATCATGTGTGGAATTTATTTCTCCACTTGATGAACAATTAGTTACATTATACTCTGAATAACCAACAATTCCACCAACAGCAGAATTTCTTGTTTGATATTTGTAAATTTCTTCATATACATCGATATAAATATAATATCTATTTTCTTCATCAACAATAACGAATGATTTAGGAGAAGACACATCAATCTCTGAATAATCAGGTATAATATATTGTTTAACCTCGTCCTTCATTTTAAGATTTGCAGTAGATGTTAAGTTTGTTCCTACAGTTTCATAAATGTCTGTTAAGATTTTATTAAAAATTGAGAGTTTATATTCCTCCGGTCCAAAGCTATCTACTATTGTAAATATAGATAATGTAACATCATTACCAATGTGAGCATAATAGCTATTACAATCTTTTCCCCATATCTTTAGATTTATTATCTAAACATAATTTCCCAGTGTTATAGCAATCTTCAATTTTTGAAGTTGTTTTTCCAACAATTCCACCAACATAAGCTATACTGCCCGTGCTTGTTGCATTAAGTTCACCACCTTCGTTGCCACAATTTGAAATTTGTGAAGTTGAATAACCAGCAATTCCACCTGCATACAAATCGTTATTTGTATTTAAAATGAACATACCATAGTTGAAATTATTTTCAAATTGAGGAGTTCCACTAGTATATTCATATGCGTTATATCCAACAATTCCACCAATATAAGCTTTTCCTTCGTTGCCATTTATTTGAGATATTGAACCATAGTTTTGTGAATTCCTTACTGCATAATTGGTGTGTCCAAAAATTCCACCAACATAAAGATTTTTTGATGACTCTGAAACTACTGTCCCAGTTATATTTCCAACATTATACAAATTTTCTGTTCCATAGTTAAATGCATCAAGTTTATTAAATTTTCCTGCAATTCCGCCAACATAAAGGTCTTGACTACTTTTCCAAACCTTGATGTTACCATAATTTCCAACAGGAGCTACTTCTTTATTAGCCAAACTAGTAATGTCATAACCTAGAGTGTAATCATGTGAGTATCCAACAATTCCACCAACATAATTTAAACTGCCTTCTGTAATCCATATCGTATTATGATTGAAAACATTACTATATTTTGAAAGGTTTGAATAGCCCACAATTCCACCAAGATATGTTGCAGAATTTTGAATTTTTGCGCCAGAAACAACTATGTGGTTGAATATTGAAATATTTGCTTTGTTTGCAAGAGTACCAATGCTGTTTTCTGTTGCTGTGAATGTTGCATCACTGTTAAATGTGAAGTTTGCGTTTTGGATTGTTACCCTTTCTAGGGTTGTGAAGAAGTTTGACGGAATTGAAGAAATTTCAAAGTTGTTGCCTTCAAATGTGCCACTTGAATATGCAAAAGGTGTGTGAGAGCTTGTTAAACCAGCGTTTACATAATCCAAATCTGTTAAGATTGTGAGATTTTGGTTATAACCATTATTTGTGAGTTTTTCAAGCACGCCAAGGTTTGGAATTTGACTGCCAGTTTCAAATGGTGTAACTGTGTTGTTTAAATATGGATAGCCAAAGTTGTTTTTGTTTTCTGAATCAACCACCCAATTTGTTGATGCGTTGAATTTTAAGTTAGAGTTCATTGTGCTAGCTGTTATGTTACTACCACTCTTAGCGCTTGCTTTTTCAGTTAAATTTGTTGAACTTTGTGTTTGCTCCGTGCCGTTTCTATCGTAGTGGCAAGAGATTAAATTGCCGTTAAAGATGTGGTTGGAGCCTTGTGCAGTGTTGATTATTCCACTTGATCTAACAGATGTGTAACTGTTGTAAACTGTGCCTTTATTCTCTGTGCTTCCGTTGAATGAGAACATTGCTCCGTTTTGAACAACGCCGTTTGCATAGCAGTTTGAAACCACCCCTTGATTGTTTTTAACAAAGCCAGCATATGCATTTTTGCCGTAAACAACAGCGCCAGTGTCGGCAATAAGGCCATTGTTTGTTTGAACTGCACCAGAGTTGAAAGATTGTGTCCAATTTGATTTTTCATAGCTTGTTAAAGCACTGCCACTTATCTTTGCAACGCAGCCATAGATTATTCCATTGTTTTTGTTTGCAATTCCGCTTGGAGCATTTGAAAGCAAGTTTCCACCATCGGTTGTGAATGTTGTTTTAAAATTAAATTTTGCATTTGCAATCACACCGTTGTTTGTGTCAACAATTGATGTTGTTCCATTTCCAGAAAGAGTTTTGCCATTTCCTAAAATGTGTGCGTTGGCATTGATTGTTATTCCTGATAATCCACTATTACCGTCATTTAAAATGTAATAAACATATTCGTTTATTGCTGTTTTGCTATCTCCAAATGTTGTTGAAGATGTTATTTCTGTTGGATTTAACTTGCTTCCATAAATTGTTTCATTTCCAAGTTTTGTGTTTGCAGATGTGCAATCACTATAAGTTGCTCTGTCTGCACCAACTGTGTCTGTATCTGTTGCCAAGTTGTATTGGCTGGAATATTTGTTTACATATTCTCCATTTCCTGCCGATACACTTCCCTTTCCAACAATTGCGTGAATATAGGCATTATCTCCAAGC
>CAMEKL010000095.1 GCA_945921365.1 uncultured Bacillota bacterium | reverse complement strand
AACAATAGGAAATGAAAGAACATCTGTTGCCCTGTCAACTCCACGAAAATTTTTGTTTATTTCTTTAATTTCTTCACTTGAAACATATCTAAGTGAAACAACAAACTTTTTATCCTTTAAATATGCAAACTTTTCTGCTTGCTTTTCAATTGCACAGGAAAAAAGTTTCTTAACTTTTTTTCTTAAAAAAATGTTACTAAAATTGTTAAAATAAATTTTAAGCATATTATTTCCTTTAAATTTCATCTTTAATTGTGATTATATAATCTATCACAAACTTATTTGAAGTTTCAGAAATATTAACAACTTCTTTAATTATCTCTCTGTTGTTAATTTTTTCAAGAGCGATATTTCTTGCTTCATCAATCTTTTTCTGTTTAACCTCATCAAGGTTCACTGTTATTATATCACACTTTGTTTCAAAATAAAAGACTTCTCTATACTTTATTGGCAAAATAAAATTTGAAAGATAACATTCCTTTTCAACTTTTTCATAGTTTTTAAACTTTAATTCATTTTCAAAATTAGAAAAAATGGGAGAACCAAAAATTGTTGTTTCTCTGTAAGAAACATAATTCCCCGTTCTTTCAACTTTCTTTTCGACTTTTTCTTGAAAAACTTTTCCTTCAACCCAAGCATCAACAGATATTTTTGCTTTTGGAATTGTTGGAATTACGTTGCCATTTGAATCAACCGTATAAGGTGCAACAAGTTCGTCACCAACCTTGATTATATCTCCAACCTTAACGAGAAGCGTTCCTTGAATTAAGGTTATATTTGTGATTATTCCATTTTTTGTTGATTTAAATGGTTGCAAATTTCCAAGATTTTCATATTCATCATTTAAAAGTTTTTCTTTGATATTTAAAACAATTGAATTACCTCGCTTAATCGCACTGACCATACTAACAGAGTCAAAATTATCCATAACGCATTTTTCAATGTCTTCGTTTTTGAAAGAATTCATGTTTTTAAAAAAGGAATAGCCCTTTTCATTTAAAAGCGAAATTATTTCAGTTTTTGAAACTTTTTCACAGCCATAAACCTCAATTCTAAAAAGAAAATTATTTAAAACAACAAAACTTGCAAAAACTAAAAAAAAGCCAAGTAAAAGACCAACTCTTTTTGCAAAAAAACTTAGTGCTAAATTTATTCCGCATTCTTGTTTTGAAAGAACTTTTATCCCACGTTTATTTAGCGTTTGTAAAAAATATTTTTCACTTTGTTTTTTTATCCTAACATTTGCATGTTTTAAATCTGTTTTTTCAAATTCCAGAAACTTAACACCTTTTTCGCACAAAAAATTTATTGTGCGCTCTATGTTGTAGCCACAAATTTTAAAAATAACACCATTTTTAAATTTAAAATGCTTAGTTAACTTCAATGTGTTCTATGTCTCCTGTTATGCTAAGCGTGGTTTTTGAAAGTACTTTAAGTTTTAAGTTTGTTCCACTCACGCTTAAAATTTTCTTTTTTGTTTTAAACATAACCAGTTCGTTTGAAAGTTTAACCAGACCCTTATGCCCTTCAACATATAAAACAGTTCCACCAATAAAAACACATTGATAGTCGTCTTGCCCACTAAAACAAAGTTCTTTTTTTATTTCTTCAAAAAAATTAAACACGCTTTCCCTCAAAGTAATATATGCGTGCAAACTTTTTATTAAAACAAAAAAACTCACTCTCGGTTAAGTTAAAGTGAGTTTTTATTATTTTTAAACTTAGTTCGGATAAGTTTATAACTTTAAACTACATTAGTCTTTTTTTCTGTCGCCAATAATTTTATCGGCAATAGATTTTGGAACTTCTGCATATTTTTCAAATTCCATGTTGAATGTTCCTCTTCCTTGTGTTTGAGAACGAAGATCTGTTGCATAACCAAACATTTCTGCAAGTGGAACTTCAGCATTGATTCTTTGTGTTCCTGGAATTGAATCATTTCCAAGAAGAATTCCTCTTCTTGATGTTAAGTTGCCCATAACTGTTCCAAGATAGTCGTCTGGAACTTCAACTTGAACTTTCATGATTGGTTCAAGAATTACAGGGTCACCTTTTAATGCACCGTCTTTGAATGCCATTGAGCCGGCAATCTTAAACGCCATTTCAGATGAGTCAACTTCGTGGAAAGAACCATCATAAACAGTAACTCTAAAGTCAACTGTTTCATATCCTGCAAGAACACCAGACATTCTAGCTTCTTTAATACCATTGTTAATTGGTTGAATGAATTCTTTTGGAATTGAGCCACCAACTGTTTTGTCAACAAATTCGTAGCCAGCACCTCTTTCAAGTGGTTCCATTTCAATTAAGCAGTGACCATATTGACCTTTACCACCTGATTGACGGATATATTTTCCTTCAGCTTTAACTGGTCTTCTAATTGTTTCTCTGTATGCAACTTGTGGAGCACCTTGATTACATTCAACACTAAATTCTCTCTTTAATCTATCAATAATGATATCTAAGTGAAGTTCACCCATACCAGAAAGAATTGTTTGACCAGTTTCAGTATCAGTCTTAACTCTTAATGTAGGATCTTCTTCTACTAATTTTTGAATAGCGATTGCCATCTTGTCTTGATCAGCTTTTGATTTTGGTTCAATAGCTATATCAATAACTGGTTCTGGGAATTCCATACCTTTCATAATACAGAATGCA
>CAMEKL010000094.1 GCA_945921365.1 uncultured Bacillota bacterium | reverse complement strand
CAAGCGAAAAGAGTGTTTCTGAGCTATTTTTCGAAAACGGAATTGCAGTCAACCCGAAAGTCAACAAAGATTTATTCACAGGAATTAACAGAGTGAAAAGTTATCTTAAAAATGCGAATGGGAAAGCTAAACTTTTCATATTTAAAAATTGCGTAAATTTAATTAGGGAGATAAAAAGTTACACTTGGGGAAGTGGCGATGTTCCAATTAAAAAAGATGACCACTCACTTGATGAATTGCGCTACTACATTATGTCTCGCCCAGAAAACGCACCAGTTAAAACAATAAAAACGGAAATTGAAAAAGACAAAGAAAAACTTTTAAAAAAACTTAAAAACACAAGGCGAGCAAGTGAAACAAGCATGCTTAAAAATATTTTTAGATAATTCCGTTAAAAAGTTGAAAAAAAATGTTTTATGTTGTATAACATATTTGACTTTTTAAGGAGAGAATATGATAGATATAAATTTGATAAGAACAAATCCAGAACTGGTTAAGGAGAATATTAAAAGAAAATTTCAAGATGCAAAACTTCCACTTGTTGACGAAGTTTTAAACCTTGATCAAGAAAATAGAGCATTAAAGCAAGAAGGGGACGAGTTAAGGTCTAGAAGAAAAAAGCTTTCCGACCAAATTGGCCTTCTTATGAGAGAAAAAAAGTTTGAAGAAGCAGAAGAGAATAAAAAACAAGTTAAACAAATTGCAGAAAAAATTTTAGAAATTGATTCAAAACAAGCGGAAATAGACAAGGAAGTTAAAGACAGAATGATGGTTATTCCAAACATTGTTGACCCTTCTGTTCCTGTTGGAAAAGATGACAGCGAAAATGTTGAAGTGCAGCGCTTTGGCGAGCCATTTGTCCCAGACTATGAAATTCCATATAATGCAGACATTTTAGAGGCTGTTGGTGGGCTTGATAAAGAAAGCGCAGGAAGAACATCTGGAAATGGTTTTTATTATCTCCTAGGTGATATTGCAAGGCTTCATGAGGCAATGATCGCCTATGGCAGAGATTATATGATTGAACAAGGTTTTGTTTATGCAATTCCTCCATTTATGATTCACAGTGATGTTGTTACTGGTGTTATGAGTTTTCCAGAAATGGAAGCAATGATGTACAAAATTGAAGGGGAAGATCTTTACCTTATTGGAACAAGTGAACACTCCATGATTGGCAGATTTAAAGACCAAATCATTCCGGAAGAAAAGCTTCCAATTTGCATGACGTCATATTCTCCTTGCTTTAGAAAAGAAGGTGGGGCGCATGGCATTGAAGAGAGAGGGCTTTACAGAGTTCACCAATTTGAAAAACAAGAGATGATTGTTCTTTGTAAAGCAGAAGATGCAATGAATTGGTATAACAAAATGTGGCAATGCACAATAAATGTGTTTAGAAATATGGAAATCCCAGTTCGTCAACTTGAATGTTGCACAGGGGATCTAGCTGACCTTAAAGTTAAATCTTGCGACATTGAAGCTTGGAGCCCAAGGCAACAAAAATATTTTGAGGTTGGCTCCTGCTCAACACTTGGTGATGCGCAAGCAAGAAGGTTAAACATTCGTGCAAAGGGCAAGGACGGAAACTATCTTGTTAACACACTTAACAACACAGTTCTTGCAAGCCCAAGAGCAATTATTGCATTTATTGAAAATCACTATCAAAAAGATGGGTCAATCACAATTCCAGAATGTTTGAGGCCATATATGGGCGGAAAGTCTGTTATTGAAGTTAAAAAATAAACAAGTTGAGATTTTTAAGTTAAGCTAGGAGCGTTATGGAAGAAAATTTTGATAAAGAAGAGTTAAATATCGTTGAAAAAAACACTCAAAAGTCTTTTAGCAAGCTTTATGACGTTCTTCTAGAAAAATTTAACACAATGGATTTTTCTAAAAACAAAAAAGAAATTTTGGGTGAAGTTTTTGACTATGCAATAAATGTTCTTGGCTTAAACGATAAAGGCGTTAATATAAAGTTCTACAGAGAGCCTATTAAGGATTATATTAAAAGAATTATTACAGGTGAATCCTTAAATGGTTATAGCACTGCAGAAAATAACGCAGTTAGTATTAATTTATCCGTTTCAAAATTAAGAAAAGATTTTGCAGGGTTTGTTAACACAATCATACACGAATGCGTTCATCAAGTTAATAGTTTTAAAAATTTACTTTCAAAAACGCTAAATTATAATCAATCAGTTGATTGCTATGCAAAAAAAGAATACTTTAAAGTCATTACATATTTTGACAGTGTAGACATAAAATATCTTGGATTAGAAAAACAATTAGAGAAAAAGTTAGGCGATATGCTATATCTTGTTTCAGAAGATGAAAAAAGTGCAAGGTTAAATGCTGGAAAACTTTCTGTTGAATTTTTTAAAAAAGCGCTAGAGAGAGCAAAAGAAGATAAGAACACTTCAAGAAGACAAGTTAATTGGCTAAGAAAACAATTAAAGAATGCAGAGATTGAATATAAAATTGAAAAAAAACGAATTGAAGAATCAGAAAAATTTATAGAAAAAAATAAAGAAAAAATTATTGATCAAATTAAAAGAAATCAACATAATATTGCGGAAAAATATTTTCAAAAGAAATGTTCAATTGATATTATTCTAAATAAAAATTTTACAAAACAAACACTAATGAATTTTGATTTTGAACTCTTTAAACAAATATATAAAACTG
>CAMEKL010000093.1 GCA_945921365.1 uncultured Bacillota bacterium | reverse complement strand
ACTTCAATGTTGAATTTGAAAGTATTGAAGCAATTATTGTTCAAATTGCAGATGCAATTTCAAGTTCAAGACCAGGTGCAAGGCGTGAAACAATAGAAAGTTATGTTAAGCGTCTTGAAAAACTTGAGGAAATTTCAAACTCATTCAAAGGTGTTGAAAAATCATATGCTGTCCAAGCTGGCAGAGAGGTTAGAATCATTGTTAAACCTGATGAGGTTTCCGACGATATGGCTGTTTTTATGGCGAAAGACATTGCACACAAAATTGAAGAGGAAATGGAATATCCAGGTCAAATTAAAGTCAACGTTATTCGTGAAAGCAGATTTGTTGAAACGGCAAAATAGGTTGATAGCAAAAGCAGGCACAAAATGTGCTTGTTTTTTTTGTGAAAAGTTAGAATTTGAGTATAATAAAAGCATGGTAACTCTTTTAATTTTAGATGGCTTTGGAATTGGAAAAGATTATGCGGGCAATGCAATAATTCATAACTGCCCGAATTTTGATGCACTGAAACAGCGTTTTCCAAATGCTAAACTTGGTGCAAGTGGTCAGTTTGTTGGCTTAACAGAAGGGCAGATGGGAAATTCTGAAACAGGGCATATGAACATTGGACTTGGCAGAGTTGTTTATCAAGATTTAACGAGAATTGACAATGAAATTAAAGAGGATAATCTGAAAAACAACAAAATCTTAGCAGGTGCAATCTCTCACGCAAAAAAATTTAACAGCAAAATTCATTTGTTTGGACTTCTTTCAAGCGGTGGAGTTCACAGTCATATAGAACATTTGAAATATCTATTAAAGTTTTTTAATGGCAAAGCAGACATTGTGCTTCACATAATTTTAGACGGTCGTGATGTGGCATATAACTCTGGAATTGACTTTGTTTGTGAAATTGAGAATTTTATTTTAAACAGCAACATAAAAGCTGAGACTGCAGATATTATTGGCAGAGTTTATGCAATGGACAGGGAAAAACGTTTTGATCGCATCAAACTTGCCTATGACCTTTATGTTGGAAATAAAAATGAGAAAATAATAAATGCAGAAAGCGCAAAGAGTGCAATTTTAAAAAACTATCAGAGCGGGATATTCGATGAATTTATGCTTCCGATCAAGTTTGGAGAAACAAAGGTGGAAAGTGGCGATGTGCTTTTCTTTTTCAATTTTAGAACGGACCGAATGAGAGAACTTGCAATGGCGTTTGGCGACGAAAATTTTGCTGAATTTGAAAGAAACGACATTCATAATTTGCAAATTTTAACGATGACGGAGTATAGCAAAGATTTTGATTTTGCAAAAGTTGTCTTTAAGCCAGAAAACTTTAATAATAGTTTATCCGAAGTGCTTTCAAGAAACAATTTAACTCAATTTAGAGTTGCAGAATCAACAAAATATGCCCACGTAACATTTTTCTTTAATGGTGGAATTGAAGAAACATATTGTGGCGAAAACAGATGCCTTATAGACAGCATAAACACTCAAGATTTTTCATTTTTTCCAGAGATGAGGGCAAAAGAAATAACAGAAAAAGCATGCAAAGCAATTGAAAGTGGAAAATTTGATTTTGTGCTTATAAATCTTTCTAATCCAGACATGATTGGTCACACTGGAAATTTGCAGGCAACAAAAAAGGCAATAAGTTTTGTTGATAAGTGCGTAAAAAAAATTGCAGATGCAAATTTAAAAGTGGGTGGAGATTTAATTATCACAGCTGACCACGGCAATGCAGAAATGATGATTGATGAAGATGGAAATAAAGTTACATCTCACACAACAAATCCTGTTCCAATTGTGCTTGTTAGTGAAAGGTTTAAAAATTGTAAACTTCGTGACGGAAAGCTTGCGGATATATCGCCAACAATTTTGAAACTTTTAATGTTAAAACAGCCAAAAGAGATGACAGGCGAAAACTTGATTGTGGAGGAAAAATGAGAGAAAAACTTTTAGTTTGCCCATCAACAGATCCAATAAAAAAAGAGAGCGAAAATTTTAAAAACGAGCTTAAAAGATATGTTAAAGAAATTTCTGACTGTGGGGCTGGTTATATTCATTGCGATATTATGGATGGCAAATTTGTTCCAAGAAAAACTTTTGATGCAAGTGACGTTGCCTATATTAAAAGTATAACAACAACGCCACTTGATTGCCATCTTATGACAATTTTTTCTAAAAATGAAATTATAGACTTCATTTCTGCTGGTGCGAATATCATAACGCTCCATATTGAAAACTTTGTTAAAAACGGGAAGCTAAAAACATTTAAACTTAAAAGAATGATAAATTTAATTCACAAAAATAAACGTTTTGTTGGGATTTCAATAAAGCCAAAAACGGAAATAAATTTAATTTTAAAAATAATTAAAAAAATAGATTTAATTTTAATTATGAGTGTTGAGCCTGGAAAAAGCGGGCAAAAATTTATTGAAAATTCATTTGAAAAAATAAAAAAAATAAATGAAATAAAAAATAAAAATAAATTAGATTTTTTAATTGAAGTTGATGGAGGTATAACACCTGAAATAGCTGGTGAATTAAAGCGTTTAGGCGTGGATATGGTTGTTAGTGGAAACTATATATTTTCAGCAGAAAATAAAAAAGAAATAATTGAAAAATTTTCTTAAAAATAATTTTAAATAAAAAATGCTAGAAAATATCTAGCAATTTTTTATTATTTTTTATAAATTTATTTTTTTAAAAAATATTTTGAATTGAAATTCCAATCACATG
>CAMEKL010000092.1 GCA_945921365.1 uncultured Bacillota bacterium | reverse complement strand
CAGAACTTTCATTCACTGCCATCTTTGCCTCACTGATGGGGCCAGACATCTTCTGGGCAATGCTTATTTGGAGAATTTTAACGTATTATAGTTATATTATCCAAGGTATTATAATAACAATTTATGACTATTTTAGAGGCAATAAAAAACAAAAGTGGTTAGAGAAAAAATGGAAGCTTGAAGAGGAATCAAGGCAATTTGAAGATAATCAACTTAAAATCTTTGAATTAAGCCTAGAAAAGCAATCAAAAAGAAAGGAAAAAAGGGAGAGAAAAAAATGATTATTGATGAAATTAAAAAATCTAACATTGAAGCACTTAAAAATCACGATTCAGTATCAAAAAGCATTTTTAGTGTTGTTTTAAACAAAATTAAGCTTGAAGAAATCAACAAAAGAGCAAACGGAATTGAACTTGTTGACGCAGATATTGTTGCAATTTTGATGAAATCAATTAAAGAACTTCAAGAAGAGAAAGAAAATTACGTTAAAGTTAATAATGCACAAATGAGTGAAGAAATTTCAAAGCAAATTGAAATACTAAGCAATTTCTTGCCAAAGCTAATGAGTGAAGAAGAAATTAAGGAAGAAATCTTAAAGCTTGAAGACAAAAGCGTTGGAAATGTTATGAAGCACTTTAAACTTAATTTTGCTGGAAAATGCGACATGAAACTTGTTTCTGAAACACTAAAAAAATTGGGGTAAAAAATTGAAAATTTTTGCAATAAGCGATTTACACCTTTCAATTAACAATCCTAAGCCTATGAACATTTTTGGGCATCAGTGGGACAATTATATTGAAAAAATCACTGATGATTGGAAGGAGAAAGTTCATGAAGATGACGTTGTTCTCATTGCTGGAGATATAAGCTGGGCAATGAAACTTGAAGACGCAATCCCCGACCTTGAAGTTATTGGAAAACTTCCTGGAAAGAAAATTCTAATTAGAGGAAATCACGACTATTGGTGGAAAAGTATTTCTGCCGTTAGAAATGTTTGCCCTAAAGGTGTTTTTGCTCTTCAAAATGATTGTTTGCAGATTGAGAATGTTGTTTTCACGGGTTCTCGTGGCTGGCAGCTTCCAGATGGCAAAATAAAGCAGACAGAAGAAGACAAAAAATTGATTGCAAGAGAAGAAATAAGGCTTGACCTTTCTCTTTCATGTGCTAGAAATATTGTGGACAAATCAACAGAAGAAACTAAAATTGTTTCACTGATTCACTATCCGCCGGTTGTTGACAGTGGCGCAAACAATTTTACTTCAATTTTTGAAAAATATAATGTTTCTGCTGTTGTTTATGGCCATATCCATTCACCCTACCCAAGAAAAGAAAAAATTAAAGTTGTTAAGGGAATTAAATATTATCTAACGTCTTGTGACCAAGTTTGCAACAAACTTGTGGAGATTGAGATTTAACAAAAAGATTATAAAATGCATATTTTGCTGTGAAAGGAGGAAAATATGCATTTTTTTAATAATTCTAACTTTGAATGTGGTTATATCAACAAACCTTACACAAATTTAAGGCCATTTTCGTGCTATACACCTTGCCCTAGATTTTCTTGCCCAGAATATAACATGTATAATAACTGTCAACCATGCAATCGCCCACCATATAGAGGATATATGCTTAGGAAACATGAACATCATTCTCCTTGTAACTGCGATGTTTTGTGAATTTGTTATGATTTCTATTTCACCTCTATTAAAGTTTGAAGTTAGTTTGTTTGTTTCAATTAAATAAACAACCCTTTTTGCAACAGCATTTTCACATGAATATATTTTCAAATTTGGAAATAGTTTTGCAATGTTATTCTTAATAAAATTATAGTGAGTGCAACCAAGAACAATTGCATCAAAATTTTCTTTAATATTTTCCTTCAAAACCTTGTTTATTTCAACATTATTTTGATTGTCAATAAGTGTTGCAAGGTTGGAAATATAAAGCGTTTCAACAGCAAAATTACACGCCTTTGAAATATTCTTATAATGTTTTATTATTGAGTTGTTTTCAATTGTCCTTTTTGTTGCAAGCACCAAAATTTTTTTATTTTTATCTTCAACTGCTGGTTTTAATGGAGGTTCAACAAACACACATGGCAAGAAAGGAAAATTCTTTAAAATTTCTTCTTTTGCCACAGCTGTTGCCGTGTTGCAAGCAACAACAAGAAGCTTTATGTTTCTTTTTTCAACAAGATATTTAACATTGTTTAAAATGATTTTTAAAAGAATTCTTTTCTTTTTATTTCCATATGGAGCATGTAATGTGTCGGCAAAAAAAACAAAGTTTTCATATGGTAAAAGTTTTTCAACTGCCTTTAATATGCTTGCTCCGCCAACTCCACTATCAATAAAACCAATTGGGAAATTCATACTAAAAATTTATATGAATATTTTTCTTTTTTTGCGCATATCTATATTAAATTTTTTATCTCATCTTTTGATAATTCCGGGAAAAGTGCTCCGTTGAAAGCATTTGCTATAATCTCAGAACAAAATTCAATTTCAATGTCAATATTTTTTGGTGTAAGAATTAGGTTTTCATAGTCATATTCCTGCATTTCTTTAAGCAAATTTTGTGGATAAATCATAAATGGAACACCCACAACAAGACAATTTGTTTTTAAAAACCTTTTGTTCATAAATTTGTTTATGTTTCCAACCCCACTTCCGGCTGAAATTCCCTCGTTATTTATTTGAAAAGAACAGCCAAGACGCTCTAATCTACTTGATGCAAG
>CAMEKL010000091.1 GCA_945921365.1 uncultured Bacillota bacterium | reverse complement strand
TACTCCTTTAATATTTTTAATAATAACATATAAGAAAAAAAAATGCTAGTGGTTTTTACTATTTTATGCTAATATACTCTCATGAAAATTAAAAATATTGAAATTAAAAACAACTTATTTCTAGCACCCATGGCTGGTGTTAGCGATTTTGGATTTAGAAAAATATGTCGTGATTTTGGAGCTGGAACATCAACAACTGAAATGGTCAGCGCAAAGGGGCTTATATATGGAGATAAGAAAATAAAAAGAGAATTAAGCAAAGAAGAATTTGAAAAGCTTTGTGAAAAAAGTTATTTAAAAAAAAGTTTTTTAAAGGATAACCAAGAATTTTTGTTTAATAAAACAGCAAGTCTTTTAATTAGTGAAGAAAAAGCGCCTAAAATTGTTCAAATTTTTGGAAACGAGCCAGAGTTTATGGCAAAAGCATGTCAGCATGAACTTTTAAAAGATTATGATATTATTGATATAAACATGGGTTGTCCTGCTCCTAAGATAATTAAAAATGAAGACGGTTCTAAACTTATGGAAAATTTTGAACTTGCAAGAGATATAATAAAGGCATGTAAAGCAGCTACAAACAAACCTATAACAGTTAAATTTAGAAAAGGTTTTAAAAAAGATGTTGCCATTAGTTTTGCCAAGATGTGTGAAGAGGCTGGGGCAGATGCAATAACAATTCACGGACGTCTTGCAAGCGAAGGGTATAGCGGAAAGGTTGATTATGATTGTATAAAGGCAGTTAAAGAAGCTGTTAAAATTCCAGTTATCGGAAGTGGCGATGTTGTTGATTATGACTCTTATCAAAAAATGCTAAAAACTGGCGTTGATGGAGTTATGATTGGTCGTGGGGCGCTTGGAAAGCCTTATATTTTTAGTGAAATTTCTGGTGGCGGAAAAATGGAGCATGAAAACATAGTTAAATTCGATTGCGCAATGAAGCACATTGAAATATTAAAAAAATATTATAAAGATGATTTTATTGTTAGTTATCTAAAAAAACATCTTCTTTGGTATGCGAACGGAACAACAAAAAAAGATTTAAAAGTTAAGCTGTCTCTTTCTGGTTCGCTTGATGAGTGCGTTGAAATATTAAAAAATATTTTGATTTAGGTGTTCTATAACCTCTTGCATATGAATAAATTTAATATAGAGCGGGGTTATATGAAAGTTAAAGCGATTAAATTTAAAGAAAAAAAAGAAAAAAAAGTCAGGGAAGTTTCAGATTCTCCAAAGACAATTATTGTTGTTTTGAAAGGAGCTTTAATTTCTCTTGCTGTTTCTCTTGTTGGAATTTTAATATTTGCTTTCTTCATTAAATATGTTGCTGTGCCAACAAATGCAATAAAGCCAGTAAATCAGGTTATAAAAGGAGTTTCGCTTCTTATTGGAACATTTATTGCGCTTAAAAAAACAAACAAAATGGGGCTTATTACAGGTCTTTTAATAGGTTTTGTTTACACAGTTCTTGCTTTTTTAGTTTTTTCAATTTTAGATGGGCACTTTGAATTTTCTAAAACACTTATGAACGACTTTCTCTTTGGCGGAATAATTGGAGCAATCTGCGGTGTTATTGCCGTTAATATAAGAAGAAAATAAAAATAACGCTTAGACTGCGTTATTTTTTCTTAAAAATGATAAAATATTTTCAAAAAATAAGGGAAGTGGAATTTCGAATTCCATTTTTTCTTTTGTTTTTGGATGCTCAAAAACAATTTTTTTTGCACATAAGCATTGGCCCTTAAGTTTAAATTTATTGCTTCCGCCATAAACATCATCTCCAATTATTGAATGATGAAGGTGTTTGCAGTGCACTCTAATTTGATGTGTTCTGCCAGTCTTAAGTTCAAATTCAACAAGAGAATAGTCTCTAAAAAATTCCAGAGTTCTATATTTTGTTATAGCAATTTTTCCACTATCTGAAACTGCCATTTTTTTTCTATCTTTTTTATCTCTTTCAATTTTTGTTATAATTTCCCCTTCCGGCTCTTTAAATCTTCCATCAATAATTGCTTCATATATTCTGTGGCAAGTTTTGTTTTCAATTTGTTTTGCAAGATTAACATGAGCAAAATCATTTTTTGCAACAATCATAAGCCCAGATGTATTTTTGTCTAATCTGTGAACAATCCCCGGCCTCAAATTTCCGTTTATTCCAGATAGATTATTAAGTTTATAGAGCAATGCATTAACAAGCGTGCCACTTTTTGTTGATTGGCTTGGGTGAACAACAAGGCCTTGTGGTTTGTTTATAACAGCAAGGTCGTCATCTTCATAAACAATTTCAATTTCAATATTTTCAGGGGAGAGGTCAATTTTTTTTGGCTCTTTGAAGTTTATGAAAATTTTATCATTATTTTTAAGTTTTTCACCTGTTTTAAGCTTTTCAAGTTTTTTGTTGTTTCTTTCAATTATAACATCTTCATTTCTAATTAAATTTTGAATGTGAGAGCGAGAAAAATCTGGATATTTTTCGTTAAGAAAAACATCAAGTCTTGTGTTGGAATTATCATTAGTTATTAAATATGTTATCATTTTTGTTTTTTATCCTTAACAATTTTAATTATAAAGTAAAGACATAAACAAACAACACCGATTGTTAAAGCGCAATCTGCAAAATTGAAAATTGGGAAGCCTTTCCAAAAATCAAACTGAATAAAATCTCTAACATAGGAGAATGCAATTCTATCAATCAAATTTCCAATTGCACCAGACAAAATTAGTGCAATTGAAGTGAAGAAAAAAATTGAGTTTTGTTTTGAAAAAATTGCATAT
>CAMEKL010000090.1 GCA_945921365.1 uncultured Bacillota bacterium | reverse complement strand
AACCACCAATTGATGAATTGGCAGCAAAAACAGATGGAAACAAATATAAACTTTGCGTAGTTATGGCAAAGAGGGCGAAAGAACTTGAAAAACGTTTCCCAGAAGAAATTGAAAAAAGCGATAAAAAGGCAATTACAATTGCTGCAGAAGAAATTTTTAATGGAAAAGTTGTTTCAAACGAAAATTAATTTGATTTTTTTGTTGACTTTTAATTATATTATGTTATAATAACAATGTTACTAGAAATTTTGGAAGTGAGCCGAGAGGCTCACTTCCTTAGTTTAAAGTGATTTTTAAGGAGATATAAATTGTCAAAAGTTGTTGAAATTGTAACGGAAAAAATTAACCCAATAATAGAGAATTTTGGTTATGAGGTTGTTGAAGTGGAATATGCAAAAAAGGTTGACGGAATGAATCTATGCTTTTATATTGACAGCCCAAACGGAATAACGATTGATGACTGTGAAAAAGTTCACAAACTCATTGATGAGCCACTTGATGAACTGAACCCAACAGGCGATTCAAGTTATATTCTTTCTGTTTCTTCTTGTGGGCTAGACAGGCCAATTAAAACTGATAAAGATTTTAAAAGAAATATTGGCAAAGTTGTTGATGTTAAACTTTATGCGCCAATTAACAAAAAGAAGTCATACACGGGGAAAATTGTAGATTTTGATGATAAAACAATCTCCCTAGAAATAAACGGAGAAACAATCAATCTTCCAAGAGAAAAAGTTGGAAATGTCTCCCTTCACTTAGATTTTTAGTTTTGATTTTTCTTACTTTTTAAAAAAAAGTATAAATATTATATAATTTTAGGAGAAAAAAATGATAAATAAGGATTTCTTTCTTGCACTTGACGAGCTTGAAAATGAAAAGAAAATTAACAAAGAGGTTTTTATTGAAGCGCTTGAATCTGCGCTTACCTCTGCCTACAAAAAAACATATGGAGAAGCAAAATATGCACTTGTTAAACTTGTTCCAGAGAAAAACACAATAAAAATCTATTCATATAAAACAATTGTTGAAAATGTTGAAGATCCGGATAAGGAAATTTCTCTTGAAGATGCAAGAAAAATTAAAAAATCTTATAACATTGGAGATAATGTTGCTAGCGAAGAATCAACAAAAGATTTTGGAAGAATTGCAGCACAAACCGCAAAACAAGTTGTTATGCAAAAGCTTAAAGAACTTGAAAGACAAATTGCAACTTCAGAACTTTCAGAAAAAGAAGATGAACTTTTAACAACCGTTGTTAAAAGAATTGACAATGGTGTTGTTTATGTTCAAATTGCTGGTTCTCATTCTGAAGGTGTTATGCTTGAAACAGATCAAATTCCTGGCGAAAAATTCCATGAAGGAGACAGAATTAAGGTTTATGTTAAGAAAATTAAAGATGGTTTCCATGGCCCACAAATTCAAGTTTCAAGAAGCAATATAGGTTTTGTTAGAAAGCTTTTCGAACTTGAAGTTCCAGAAATTGCTTCAGGAGAAGTTGTGATTAAAAACATTGCAAGAGACCCAGGAAACAGAACAAAAATTTCCGTTTACACAGAGAAGGCAAACATAGATCCAATTGGTGCTTGTGTTGGAAATCACGGAATTAGAATTAACACAATTGTTTCAGAAATGAATGGAGAAAAAATTGACCTTGTGCTTTATTCTGAAGACCCACTTGAGTATATTGCAAGGGCTCTCAGTCCAGCAAAAATTCTTTCTGTTGAAACTAACGATAGTTTGAAAGCTTCAAGAGTTATTGTTGCAGATGATAAACTTTCACTCGCAATTGGAAAGAGCGGTCAAAATGTAAGGCTTGCAGCAAGGCTTACAGGTTGGAAAATTGATGTTAAACCAGAATCACAAGTTGAAAAAGAGAGTGAAGAAACACAAGAAGTTGAATATGAAATCACTAATGTTGACGAAGATAGTTCACTTTCAAGCTTTGACTCTTTTGATAGCATGGATGATTTGGAAGAAATCAATTTTGATGAGGAGTAGATGAAAGAAATAAAAAGAATGTGCATTTCGTGCAGACAAATGAAAAACAAGATAGACCTTATAAGAATTGTTAAAAAAAATAATGAAATTCTTATAGATAAGTCTGGAAAACTTGATGGCAGAGGTGCATATATTTGCAAGTGTGAAGCTTGCATAAAAAAAGCAGAAAAATCAAAAGCAATTTCAAGAGCATTTAAAATGCAAATTGATGATGAAATTTATAACCAATTGTTAAATTTTGAGGAGTTTTAATGGCAGAGAATAAAAGTCAAGGATTTGTAAATCTTAAAGCGATTCACGACATTCAAGTTAGTGGGTCAATTCAAACTATGCTTAGAGATGTTAGAAGCATTAAAGCAGAATTGGAACAAATTATTAAAGACGCATCAAAGGCAAAGCTTGAACTTAGCAGGCAAAATAAGAAGAACGAAAAAGAAGTTATAGTTGAAAAAGTGGATGTGAACAAAAATGAAGTTTCTAAGGAAACTTCTGTTGCTGAGCAAACTGAAATTTCTGCTAAAACTGAAAGAAAATTAGATAGAATTCCTTCAAATAATGCTAATTCAAACTTTAAAACCAAAAATTTCAAAGATTTTAAGTCAAATGTAAATAATTCTGATAGTCAATCAAAATTTAACAATCAGAAACAATTTGGAGATAGAAAAGATAACAGATTTAATTCTCAAAATTCAAAATTTAATGGTCAGAATAGATCAGACATGCAAAACAGATTTAATTCTGTAAACGGGCCAAGAAGACCAAATCAACAAAGTCAAGGCTTCCAAA
>CAMEKL010000089.1 GCA_945921365.1 uncultured Bacillota bacterium | reverse complement strand
TGTTAAATTTGTTAACGTTGTTGACCTTATGAAGCTTGTTTCAAATAACGCTCACCCTCATGGCCTTTCTGATGCACAATTTGACAAGATATTCACTAAAGACAAACCAATAATATTCAATTTTCATGGATATCCAAACTTAATCCACACACTTTGTTATAACAGACATAACCAAAACTTGCACGTTTCAGGTTACCAAGAAGAAGGCACAATCACAACATCTTTTGATATGAGGGTGCTTAATAAAACGGATAGATTTAATCAGCTTTTGAAAGTTATAAAACATATTAAAATTTCGCAAGCAAAGAAAAGACAAATTGAAAAAGAGATGAATAAAAAACTTGAAGAACATAACAAATATATTAGAGAATTTGGAATTGATATGCCTGAAATTTTAAACTGGAATTGGAACGATTAAAGATAGAAATAAAACAAAGAGAAGTGCTTAATGTGTTAAGTATTTTTCTTTTTTTGTGTATAATAAAAGTGGAGGCAGAAATGAAAAACAGAATATATTTTGTTATTGATATGAAGTCATTTTATGCTTCCGTTGAATGTGCAGAACGTGGGCTTGACCCATTTAAAACGAATCTTGTTGTTGCCGACAGCGAAAGAGGAAAAGGAACAGTTTGTCTTGCAATAACTCCGCATATGAAAGCTTTGGGCGTGAAAAATAGGTGTAGATTTTATGAAATACCAAAATATATAGATTTTATCGTTGCAAAGCCAAGAATGAAATTATACATCAAATACGCAAGCGAAATCTATGCAATTTATTTAAAATACATAGATAAAAATGACATTCATGTATATTCAATTGATGAATGTTTTCTTGATGTAACAGATTATTTGAAGCTTTACAAAACAACTGCAAAATCATTTGCCAAAAAACTTATGGAAGAAGTTTCAAATTTCCTTCATGTTCCTTCCAGTTGCGGAATTGGAAGCAATTTATTCCTTGCAAAAGTTGCTCTTGATATAACAGCAAAAAAAACTAAAGATGGAATTGGGATTTTAGATGAAGAAAGTTTTAAGAAAACACTTTGGGAGCATAAGCCATTAACAGACTTTTGGGGAATATCGCACGGGATTTCAACAAGGCTTGAAAAATTTGGTATTAGCACAATGAGCGGAATAGCAAGTTGTGACGAGAATGTTTTGTATAAAGAATTTGGTGTTAATGCAGAACTTTTAATTGACCACGCTAATGGAATTGAGCCTTGCTTAATCTCAGATATAAAAAATTTTAAAGCAAAATCAACATCAATCTCCTCATCTCAAATTTTACCTTGTAATTATTCTTTTAATGATGCAAAAATTGTGCTTTTTGAGATGATTGAAAATGGGTGTTTAGACCTTGCAAAACAAAAACTTTCAACGAATGTGCTTCACTTGTTTATCGGTTATGGCGATGTTAAAAATGATAGCGTTAAAATGAGTGAAAAAATTAAAGAAACAACAAATAATTTTAAAATTTTAATTGGATATTTTGATAAGATGTTTGAAAAAATTGTTGATAAATCTAGACCAATTAGAAAGATTGGTTTTGCTTTTGCAAATTTGGCAGATGAGAACTTGGAAGTTTACGATTTATTCACAAACACAAATAAAATAAAAAAAGAAAAAAAAGTTGCAGATAGCGTGCTTTTAGTCAAAGAAAAGTTTGGCAAGAATGCAATACTTAGAGGAACAAGTTTTAAGGAAAAAGCAACACAAAGAGAAAGGAACAAAATGGTTGGAGGGCATAATGGAGAATAGAAAGAAAATGCCAAGGCAAGAGAGGGCGAAACAATTTTCTTCATTCGATGCCTTAAAAGGTCTTAGAGAAGCACTTATGCTTAAAGAATATGAACACGATAAGATTATTCAAGGAGAACTAGATGAAGAGCAGATAAAGGAAAATTCAAACATAATTCTCTCGCTTGAAAATGGAGATAAAATTTATGTTAAATATTTTTATGATGGATACTACTTTGAACTTAGTGGAAGAGTTAAATTAGATTTAAAGAATGCATGTTTATTTGTTGGGAATAAACAAATTTTAATTGATTGGATTTATGAAATAAAAAAGTTATAAAAAAGAGAGCAAGTTATTTGTTCTTTTTTTTTATTTTGATATAATAAGGTGGCTAAAAAATATTAAGGAGAAAATATGGATTTTGCAAAAAAATTAGGAGAAGAATTTAAAATTAGAATTGACCACGCAAATAATATTATAAAACTTATTGAAGAAGGCAACACAATTCCTTTTATTGCCAGATATAGAAAGGAAATGACTGGCGCTTGTGATGACCAAGTGCTCAGAGAGTTTAATGACAGATTAAATTATTTAAAAAACCTTGAAAAAAGAAAAGAGGAAGTTAGAAATAGCATAACAGAGCAGGGCAAAATGACTGATGAAATTGAAAATGCTCTTTTAAATTCTCAAACTCTAACGGAAGTTGAAGATATATACAGGCCATATAAACAAAAGAGAAAAACAAGAGCATCAATTGCAATTGAGAAAGGTCTGCAGCCACTTGCAGATATAATTTTGGGGCAAAACACAAAGGAAGATATTTTAAAACTTGCAGAAGATTTTGTAAACGTGGAAAAAGCTGTTAACAGTGCAGAGGAAGCTTTTGCAGGCGCAAAGGATATAGTTGCAGAAATAATTTCAGATAATGCAGAAATTAGAAAAATTTTAAGAAGCTATATCTTTGAAAATGCTGTAATTTCAACAACTCTGGATGAAAAACAAGAAAATGCTTCAACTTATGAAATGTATAAAGAATTTAAAGAAGGCGTTAAAAC
>CAMEKL010000088.1 GCA_945921365.1 uncultured Bacillota bacterium | reverse complement strand
GTTGGAAAAAAAGTGCCTAACATTGACGAAAACCTAACAGGGAATGGTGTTACAATATGTTATATAGACACTGGCATAAAACCTCATTTAGATTTTACACTCAAAGAAAACAGAATTATTAAGTTTATTGATTTTATTGGAAATAAAAAAGTGCCGTATGACGACAACGGACATGGAACCTTTGTTGCAGGCGTGGGAAGTGGAAGCGGAATTGTTAGCGGAAAAAGATTTTCAGGAATTGCTCCAAAAAGCAATATAATTTCAATTAAAGCATTAAATGGAAATGGTGAAGCGGGCGCAGTTAAAATTTTAGATGCAATGCAGTGGATTTTTGACAATCATAAAAGATATAACATAAAAGTTGTTTGCATGAGTTTTGGGAGCGAACCGCTTGGATATAATGATCCAATTATGCGTGGAGCAGAAGCTCTTTGGGATTTAGGAATAGTTGTTGTTGCGGCAGCAGGCAACAGTGGGCCAGATTATCAAACAATTAAATCTCCAGGCGTAAGTTCAAGAATTATAACAGTTGGCGGACTTAATGATAACAGGCTTGATGATGAAAATTTTAATAAAAATTTCTTTGAAATTGCTTCTTTCTCTTCTCGCGGACCAGCTTTAAGAAGATATAAACCAGACCTTCTTGCTCCCGCTGTAAACATAAATTCTTGTGCTTGTGATGATTTTTACACATCACTCAGTGGAACGAGTGTTGCAACACCAATGATTGCTGGAATGTGTGCACTAATTCTAGAAAAAAATAGCCATCTGTCTCCAGATGGCATAAAGAACAAAATTATAAATTCTTGCAGTGCAATAACATATAACAGAAATATTGAAGGAAGTGGTCTTCCAGATTTTTCAAAGATTAAATTTTAGTTAAATCTTCGGCTCAAAATTTTCAAAAATGATATTATCACAATACTTAACAACTTTCATATATTCTTCTTGAGAGCGAACAGTCCAAGCAAGAAGTGGAAGGTTGTTGAACTTTCTAACATATCTATTTGGAAGCGCATTAGCATCATATGCTATAAAATTTGGCTGAGCAACCTTGTTTAAAAGCATTTTTTTAAGCACAATTTTTTTGATAAGTGAAAGTTTATCTTTTTTAAAAAACGAAGAAAGTTGTCCACGGAGAATTTGTGGTGCATTTTCTTTAAACCAAGATAGCACATATGGGTTGAACGACATTATTGCAAATTCACCCTTATAATTTTTTAGAATTTCTAGGAGCTTGCTTTCCATTGCTCCCACTTTTAAAATATTTTTCACTTCAATTATAATTGGTGTTTGACCATTAACAAGCTTTAAGACCTCTTCAAATGTTGGAATTGTTTCCTTCGTGCCAGAAAGATGGCAAAGTGGCAAATCTTCCTTTATTAAGTTTTTTAAATATCCATCTTGACCGGTGAGCCTTGAAAGTGAAGAATCATGGAACACAACAATTGTTCCATCTGCAATCTGTTGAACATCAAGTTCAATGACATATCCTTTGTCGATTGCTTTTTGAAACGCAGAAAGAGAGTTCTCTGCACTTTCACTATCGTGCAAGCCTCTATGTGCAACATATTTTTCAACAAGCCAACTTTTAAAAATATCCATAATATAACTCCATTTTTAATATATCATATTATATTTATTTTAGTAAAATTTTTTTTGAAGTTTTTGTCAAATAATTTAACTTTATGCTTGCAACATGGAAGTTTATTTTATATAATATAAATTATTGTTGCTCACATTGACCATGGCAAAAGCACACTTGCTGATAGACTTCTTGAAAAAACAAACACAATTGCAAAGCGTGATATGGAAGATCAGCTTCTAGACAGCATGGATTTAGAGCGTGAGAGGGGAATTACAATAAAACTAACTCCAACAAGAATGCATTATGAGAAAGACGGAGAAGACTATATTTTAAATTTGATAGACACGCCAGGGCATGTTGACTTTTCCTATGAAGTTTCTCGTTCGCTTGCTGCTTGCGAGGGTGCAATTTTAATTGTTGATGCAACACAAGGTGTGCAGGCGCAAACACTTGCGAATGCATATCTTGCTGTTGATAATAATCTTGAAATTTTGCCTGTTATTAACAAAATCGACCTTCCAAGTGCTGACACTGAAAATTCAAAGAAAGAAATTGAAGATATCATTGGAATTGAAGCGTCAAATGCTCCTTGCATTTCAGCAAAAGAAGGCACAAACATTAAAGATGTGCTTGATATGATTGTTGACAGCTTTCCATCGCCAAATGGCGATGAAAGTGCACCACTTAAAGCACTTATTTTTGACAGCTTTTATGATAATTTTAAGGGAGTTATATGTTTTATTAGAATTTTTGACGGACAGGTTAAAGAAGGCGACAAAATTCTAATGATGAGCACGGGTAAAAGCTTTGAAGTTACAGAAGTTGGCTATTTCACTCCACATATGCAAAAAAGTGGTGTTCTTCTTGCTGGCGAAGTTGGATATCTTTGTGCCAGCATTAAAAATGTTTCCGAAACAAAAGTTGGAGACACAATCACGCTTTTAGATAATCCAACAGAAAAAGCTCTTGACGGCTATAAGACAATCAAGCCAGTTGTTTTCAGTGGAATTTTTCTTGTTGACGGCAGTAAGTATGGTGACCTGAAAGATGCACTTGAAGAACTTAAACTAAATGACGCATCACTTGAATTTTCGCCAGAAAATTCAATGGCACTTGGCTTTGGCTTTAGATGTGGATTTTTAGGTCTTCTTCACATGGAAATTATTACGGAAAGATTGGAGCGTGAGTTTAATCTAGATTTGATAGCTACCGCACCGACAGTTACCTATCAA
>CAMEKL010000087.1 GCA_945921365.1 uncultured Bacillota bacterium | reverse complement strand
CAACTGCTACTCGTGGAAACTCAATTCCAGTTCAAGTTATAACACGTGAAGATGAATATATTGGAAATATTTCTGTTGTTGATTACAAACCAGAAGAAAACAATAAAAATGACTATATTAACATCAATTTAAACAGCGCAGAATATGAAGTTATTAACGGCTTCAAAGTTTATAATGGATATTTAAACATTGGATTAGATGCTGAAATTAAAGATGATGGTGTTGTTAAACTTCAAACAACAATGTTTAGAAATATAAACGGAATAACAGAAAGTGCTTATGAGTTTGCAACACTTAGAATTGTTGATTTCACAGTTGAGAGTGTTTACATTGAAGGAAACAATGAAGACGATAATATTTTTGTTGTTCCACTTCAAATTGAAAAGAATTTGTCTTTTGCTTTTAACCTCTCTCCATTGCCTGTTGTTTCAAATATGGGAGATAACAAGTCTTATCAAAGAATTGTGAAGAATAGAAATGATTTCTTAAACAAAACATTCATAGTTTTAAATGGCAATTACAGTTACTCAATCAATGACGAGGCTGACGAGAACACTGCAAGTTTTATTTATAATATCCACTCAAATAACAGCAAAATTTGGGAAAGAAACGGAATTATAAGAACAAACAACTATGTTAAATTTAACATTGCTAAAAACGAAGAAGGAAAACCTACCCATGCAAATTTAATTGAAGTTACAGGTCTTAGAACTGGAAACTCAAACTTCAACTTAAAATTCAACATTGTTTATCCTGGTGGTGCAAAAGAAACATTCAATTATGATTTTGTTGTTTCTGTTAGGGAATATGAAGACGAAGACAGCCCACTTCCAATTGCAACAGAAGAAGATTTCATAAAATATATGAATGCAACTTCAACAGAAAGTGGACAGCCAGCAAACTACATTTTGTTAAACGACCTATATTTAACAGATTTTGTTCCATTTACAAACACAAATTTAATTGAAACGCTTGATGGAAATAATAAAATAATAACAATCAAAAATTTTGATTTAGAAAGTATTTTGGGCTCAGCTAGCGGTCAAACACTCAATTTGGCATTATTTACAAACATTGGAATTGGCACAACAATTAAAAATTTAACAATTAACTATTATGAACTTGAAGATATTATTGTTGATGAAAGCTTAGTTAAAACAGTTAATGTTGCTGGATTATTTATAAACAACAGCGGAATTGTTTATAACTGCGAAGTAACATCTATTAACCTCTTTGAAGAAAAGAGCAAAGTTTCAACTGAAATGGGTTCACAGTTTGACGATTTTGGTGTTGGATTAAATCAAGATTATATTGGCAAAAAATATGCTGATGGCAATGGAATAAGAGTGTATTTCGACGAGAATAACAAATTAAAATTCAAGCAAGATTCAACTGTTGTTAATATTGCAGGTTTTGGAATTAACAACACTTCTTCTGGAAGAATAACCAATTCTCGCTTTGGAAGTTCAAGCTTCACAAAGGTTTACAGATATGTTGGAGATACTATTTCCGTTAAAGAAATAACACTCAACGCTTCAATGTTTAACATAACGGCACAGGCAGAGATTGCTGGATTTGTGCTTTCAAACAGTGGGCTTATATCTTCCTCTTGTGCAGACAATTTTAATATAAACAACACATCAATTTCTGGTTCTAATTTGCGCACTAGTGGTTTTGTTATTGACAATAACTATGGCGCGTATATCACAAGCTCTTTTGCAAGAGGGCATAAAAATATAAGCGATATAAATTCTCCATTCTATCGTGGTGGCGGAATTTCTTCACAAGGAATTTCTGCAGGTTTTGTTTATCAAAACAACTCACAAATTGTTGATTGTTTTGCAAACGTAAACTTAACAGGAAATTCCTCTTCAAGAATTGTTTCTGGTTTTGTTTACGAAAATCAATCTTCTGGAACAATTGAAAGATGTTACAGCGCTTCAACAATATCAGGAGAACTCACAACGAGAATGCCTTTCTCTGGCGTTAATGCCAAAGGCGATAGTTTGCAAAATGGAAAGCTCACACATTGCTATTATCTTGTTATAAACTTCGATACAGACACAATTTTGGAAGAGAAATATAACACTGGTGCATACGGCATTTATGCTGGAACATTAAATTCAGATTCCTTCTATGGCTTCTCTTTCTGTGATGATAAGAAGAGCGGTGTTTGGTTCTTTAACGAAAATGAAGCAAAAATTGCATCAACACAAAACGTTGCAATTTCCTCAAGATATATTCTAAGGAACTATAACAATAATGTTGGTGTTAATAAATTCCCATATGTAAATGGCTATGAACTCGGCTCAGACAGAAACCCAATTGTTATTAGAAACGCAGATGAATTTAACAGAGCATTTGGTGACACTTCAACTTTAAAACAAAATGCCTACTATGCGCTAACTGAAAAATATGACAAAAATAAAGGAATTGTTTTTGGCTCTTACAGACTTATTTCAAACATAGATTTTTCAACACTTTCAAGTGTGTCTAACACAAAAGTTGCTTCTTCAATTATGACTCTTAAAAAGACAACTGCTGGAAGCGGAATGCTTGATGGAAATGGTCTTAAAATTTCAAATATTGAAATTGCTCTTGCAGATGCAAAATGCGTTGGATTTATTGGTCAACTGCAAAACGGAGCAGTTGTTAAAAACTTAAATCTCACAATTGTTCAGGTAACAGGCGCCAACGGCGTTTATGTTGGAGCGGTTTGCGGTCTTTGTGTTGATTCATCAATTGTTAATATAAATGTTGAATCAATCAATGTTTCTGGGGATAACAGGTCAGAAGTAAACGGAAGAAACGTGGTTGGTGGCGTTGTTGGCCTTG
>CAMEKL010000086.1 GCA_945921365.1 uncultured Bacillota bacterium | reverse complement strand
ATAAAGACAAAGATAAAGATAAAGACAAAGATAAAGATAAAGACAAAGATAAAGATAAAGATAAAAAAGCAGATGAAATTAAAAATAAGCTGAAGAAATTTTTAAATAAAAAAAGTGAAGAAGAGCAAAATAAAAACACAGAAGCAAACGAAAATCAAATTAAGCAAGAAAAACTAAATAAAGAATTTAATCGCAAACTTGAAATTGTTAATAACATTATTAGACAAATAAATGATTTTAAAATAATAAACAAAACTGTAAAATCACAGACTGTTCAAGATAAGATAGTAGAGTTAGACTCAATTAAAAACGAATTAACAACTAATGCAAACATACTAAAATCAAGTAAAAAAGATGAAAAAGCACTTAAGGAATTTTCAAATAAATCTAGACCACTTGCAAAAAAAGCAATAAATATGCTTGCAAATCAAGCAAAGATGAAAGCAAAACAAAATCAAAACATGTTTGAACTTTAAAAGCGTGCATAACAGCACGTTTTTTTTCATAAAAAAACAAGCGTAGAAACGCTTGCATCAATTTTTTGGTGCGCCGTAGGGGATTTGAACACCTAACCTTTGGTTCCGTAGACCAACGCTCTATCCAGTTGAGCTAACAGCGCATAATATAAAAATTTTTGTTCTTTTAATTAAACCTAAAAGGAACCAAAGGTTTTATTGGGGTCCCCAAAAACAAAATATTGTTTTTAGGGGTGGCGGAGCCAATATGCAAAAAAGCGAAGCTTTTGCTTAAAGCAAAACAAGCAAATAGCATATATTGGCGAGCAGGTTCCGTAGACCAACGCTCTATCCAGTTGAGCTAACAGCGCAAGTAATAAGTTGTTTAAAATCATTAAACAACACATATTATAATGCAAATAAAATTTTTGTCAATAAATTTTCTTTTTTTTGCTTAAAAAAATATAAAACGTTTCTAGCAAAATGAATAATCATTCCACCAAGACGCATCATATCTTCTTTAAAACACCTTTTTACTTGCGTGTCTTTCTTTCATTATTATTAAATTTGTGAAAATTACTAACATAATAAAATGATTTCAATTTCTGATTTTTAAAAATTTTTATAAAAAAATTCACAAATCTTGTTGTGAATTTTTATAAAATTTATTGTTTACTATCTTAAAAATCCTGCAATGATTTCCTCTTCTGCTTCAGCTTTTGAAAGGCCAAGAGTTTGAAGTTTGATAAGTTCATCGCCTGCAATTTTTCCTATGCTTGCTTCGTGCGATAAATTTGAATTTACACAACAAGCATTTATTTCTGGAATTGAATTTATTTTTGCATTGTCAACAACAATTCCGTCACACTCAACTCTTCCAAAGCACTCATTTTTACCAACAAGTTTACTTTTAAATGTCTGAATTGAATTGCCTTTTGCAACAGACCTTGAAATAACTTCAGCCTTGGAATTCTCACCAATTAAATTGACAACAATATTAGTTTTTGCATTTTCATCATTAGTTGTTAGAATTTTTTCTTTTATAACAAGTGAAGCGTTGTTTTTTAAACTGGCAAACGTTTTCCTCTGCGTTAAAGAAACTCCACCGAGTTGGGTTGTTTCCATTGTCATACACGCACCATCAGACAAGAAAACCTTTGTTGTTGGATTGAAAATTCTTTCTCCGTTTTCAGTTCCTGTTCCAAGATGATTTTCTATATATCTAACATTTGCATTCTTGCCAACATGGAAAGTGTGAATTCCATCGTGCTGAGATGAAATTGACTGACAATTGTGAATTCCACAGCCTGCAATGATTAAAACATCTGCACCATCTTCAATGTAGAAATCATTATAAACCAAATCTTTAATTCCTGCTTTTGTGATTAGCACAGGAATGTGCACGCTTTTGTTTTTTACAGTTGACTTAACAAAAATGTTTATTCCTGGCTTATCGGTTTTTCTTTCAATTATTATATCTGTGTCGCTTGCAAGTAGTTTACTTTCTCCGTTTTCTCTAAGAGAAACAGCACCCGAAGGAATTTTTTCAAGCCCAGCAATTTTCTTTAAAAGGTCTAAACTGATTTTATCCATTTTCCCTCCTTAATTTCTTGCAAATTTTTCCTTCGCTAAGAAGAGGTAAAACTTTTTCAGTTTTATCAAATGCCGAGATTTCTCCATTTTTTAAAAGAAGAATTTTATCCGCTTTTTCAATGAGTTTTCTTTGATGACTAACAATTATATTTGCAGATTTATTTGAGAAAATATCAACAAGTCTGTCAAAACTCCAAATGTCAATTCCAGCTTCTGGTTCATCAAACAAATTTAATTTTGCATTTCTAAGAAGCACACTTGCAAGGTCAATTCGCTTTTGCTCGCCACCAGAGAGTTTTTTATCAACTTCACGGAAAAGATAATCTTTTGCACACATGCCCATCTTTGAAAGAGTGTCGCAATAATTTGCATTTTCGCCACCAGCAAGTTTTAAAAGCCTTTCAACTGAAATTCCTTTAAAAGTTACTGGAATCTGAAAAGAATATGCAATGCCTAGTTTAGCCCTTTCGTCTATAGAAAAATTTGTGATATCTTTTCCATCAAGCAAAATCTTTCCGCTTGTTGGAGTTAAAATCCCCATTAAAATTTTTAAAAGTGTGCTTTTGCCACTTCCATTTTCACCTGTGATAACAATGTTCTCACAATTTTTGCAGGAAAAAGATATATTATTCAATATAACAATTCCCTCTCCATTATTTTCCACTTCATAACTTATATTTTTAACTTCTAACATCATTTTTTTATACTGAAAAATGCTTTTTTACCTAAAAATTCTGCATTTTTTCCTAATTCCTCTTCTATTCTAATAAGTTGATTATATTTTGCAACTCTATCGGTAATATTTTTAGAAGATAATTCTTGTTG
>CAMEKL010000085.1 GCA_945921365.1 uncultured Bacillota bacterium | reverse complement strand
ATCTCACTAACACTTTATCCTAAAGCAACATCTAATATCATCATAATAATAAAAGTTCGTTTATCTTTTGCGTAGTCTGTTATTGCTCTTTGATATTCTCCAATAACTTTTCTAGATTTTGCAAGTTTGCCTTCATAATCTTTTATAATGTGCATTTTTTTCAGCAGTTTAAGCCCGCCGGTTATTAGTTTGTCTCCAAGTTTTTTGCTAATTGAAACAAGAAGAACGATGAAGGTGAGTGCAAAGTTAAGTGAAAAACCAATCCAGCTTCCAGCAGTTACAAGTGCAGTTCCAATACCATTCTTTGCAAACGAGATGCTGAACATCATACAAACGAAGCAAAGACTTACATATGTTAGCTGAAAGAAAATATATTTTCCAACGGGAATTGAAACCGCTTTTCCAGCATCGATGCTGTGCTTGCTCATATAGTAAATTTGGAAAGGTTCTCCGCCAGCAGAAAGAGGAGTGATATTATCATAATACCTTCCGAGAGCTGCAACTTTATAGCCAAGAACTGGTCTGCTTTTGCCTGTTGTTTTATATGTTAACAGCCAAAATCTTCCACCTTCCGTTAACATGTTTAAAATAAATAAGAAAACTGCAAAAGTAAAAATCCACCAATTTATTCCAGATGTTACTAGCTCTCCAAATGAGGACATTTGTGTATCACTCTTAATTTGATAGATAAGAATTCCAGCAACAACTCCAACATTTATTAAAAGGAATAAAGCACTAAGCCATTTTTTCTTCTTGCTTGACTGCTTCTTAACAGTTTTTTCTGCTTCCTCGAGTCTTTCAGTTTGTTCCTCAACAGTTGTTGAAAGTTCAATAAATTTATTTTTTTTCTTCTTAAACGGTTTTAAAATTGTTTCTAAAATTTTAACATTTTTCTTTTTTTTAGGATTGGTTGTTCTTTCTTTTTGTGTTTGAACTGGTGACTCAACTTTAATTGTGTCAACTTCTTTAAATTCGTTTTCAATTGAAATTTGTTTAAAAGTTTCAGTTGAACTTGTTGTTTTTGCTGTGTTTTTGCTTGCAATTTTATTTTCAAGTTCTTCATCAAAAAGGTTAATTTGGTCTGAAATAACAGCAGGTGCAACAACTTTTTTTAATGTTTCGCTTGAACTTTTGTTTGAAGAAAACTTGTCATTATCTTTTTCATCTAATGGCATTTTAGAAGATTTATTTGTGCTAATTTCAATCTTTTTTGGCATACTTAACATATATTAACAAAGATTTAATGCTTTGTCAAAATATATTGTGTCTATTTTGTTAAATTTTTTGCAATTACATCAATATTTCCAGCCCCAAGAACTAAAACTATGTTGTAAGACGAACAATCTTTTTTTGTTTCTTTTAATAGTTCCTCTTCGTTTTCAAAATAGTTTAACAATTCAAAGTTGTTGTCAATTTTTAAATTTTCAAACAGTTTTTTGGCGCTATATCCCTGATTTTCATCTTCTCTCGCAGGATATGTTTTATAAAGAAAAAGTGCATCAGTGTTGTCAAAACATTTTAAAAAATCTTTAAAAAGTTTTTTTGTTCTAGAAAAAGTGTGTGGTTGAAAAATAGTTAAAACTTTGCCATAAGTTTTTGCTTGTAAAATAACTTTTTTAATTTCAGTTGGGTGGTGGGCATAGTCGTGTATTATTGGAGTTGTTGAAAAAAATCCAATTTTTTCAAATCTTCTTTTAACCCCGCTGTAATTTCTTAGCCCTCTTTTAATGTTTGTTAGTTTAATTTTAAAGTGTCTTGCAGTCATAATTGCAACAATTGCATTATTAACATTATGTTTTCCAAAAGTTTTCAAAGAAAAATCATCAATGTATTTTCCATTTTCATAGTATTTAAACTTGATTCCGTCTTTTGTTTGAATTATTTTATCTGCATAAAATTCAATAAACTTTGTGTTTGATTGAAAAATATAATGGAATTCACTTTTTAAATTTTTTGGATATATTTTTAATTTTGAATAGGATAAAAACTTATCAAAACTATTTTCAAGGTCTTTATAGTCTTTAAAGAAATCCATATGGTCTTTTTCTAGGTTGAGCATTACGCCGAGCTTTGGTCTTAGTGTTAAAAAATTATTTTTATATTCACATGCCTCTGTTATAAAAAATTTATTTTCTCCAATTATGTAGTTGCTGTTTGTTTTTGCTAGTATTCCGCCAATATGAACTGTTGGCTTAAAGTTTGCATCAATAAAAATTTCAGAAATCATTCCAACAGTTGTTGTTTTTCCATGTGTGCCAGAAATTGCAATCACGTTTTTAAATTTTTTTGAAATTTGCGCAAGCACTTTTGCTCTTGAAAGAATTTTAATTTTATTTTTCTTTGCAAATGCAAGTTCTTCATTGTTTTGGAAAATCGCAGAGTTGATAACAACAAAGTCAGGGGAAAATGCTTCGATATTTTCTTTTTTATGTCCAATATAAAAAGGAATCGAATATTTGCTAAGCTCTAAAAGTGTTTCATTATTGTTTAAATCCGAGCCACAAATCTCGTTCCCTTGACATTTTAGGAATATTGCAAGAGCGCTCATGCTAATTCCTCCAATGCCAATAAAATAATATTTTGCCATATAAAAAAATATGTTTTTCAAGAAAAATTTGTTAAAAATGTTTTGAAATATGTTTTTTTTGTGCTATATTACGTTCGAAATTATATTGATAGTTTCAATAAAAAAAGGGTGGTATAAAGCGTTGAAAATTACAGATGTTAGAGTTAGACTCGTTGCAAAAGATGACAGCAAACTTAAAGCAGTTGCATCAATCACGATTGATGAATGTTTTGTTGTTCATGACATCAAAATCATTGAAGGCAAAGAAGGTTTCTTTATTTCAATGCCATCAAAGAAAACTCCAGATGGTG
>CAMEKL010000084.1 GCA_945921365.1 uncultured Bacillota bacterium | reverse complement strand
TGAACTTTTAATCAATGGGGTATGTGGAAGATGTATTGCACATGAGAATAGGTGGTTAAAAAACAGAAACGCAACCGAAACTATTGAATACGATTTAAGTCAATATACAAATTTAGATTTAATAATAGTGCAATTAGGAACCAATGATTGTAAAAATGAATACAATGATTCGGCGTTACAAATTTCTAAAAATTGTGAATTTTTATTAAATAAAATACATAGATTAACTAATGCTCAAATTATTATAATAAGTCCCGCTATTATAAAAGAAGATAACAAAATTACTCAAAAATATTATATTGGAGCACAAAAAAAGAGTGCGGAATTAGATAAAAATTATGAACAAATAGCATATAATAATGGCTACATCTTCATATCAGGGGTGGATTTAGAGGTTGGAGAAGATGGCGAGCATTTAACACTTGCTGGTCATCAACAATTGAAAAATAAAATCAATTCAAAGATAAATTACTTAAATAATTTAATAGAATTTGAAAAATAGGGTTAGTACAAACGCCCTAACTTCCCGCCATTAGAGAGTCATACGAAACATTTAGAAATAAGTGTTTCGTATTTTTTTATTACTGTTTTGGAATTTGCTTGAGTATAATTGTCAAAAAAAAATATTCTATGATATAACGAACTATATCATGAGGTGACATATGGATATTTGGGAAAAATTATACGCTGAAGCAAAGAAAGAATATCATCCAGAAAGCATTTCGCCTTTTATTGACGCACATCATGTGGTTTGCGCAATTGAAGCAGAAAATGGCAAAATATACACAGGTTTTTACATTGAAGGCGCTAGTGGAGTTATTGCTCTTTGCGCTGAACGTGTTGCTGGGCTTAATATGTATATTCAAAGTGGGCAAACTGTTGTTAAACGAATGATTGCTTTTAGAGATAACCCACCAACAAACAATGGTGGAATGCCTTGTGGGGCTTGTAGAGAATTTTTCTTACAACTCTCAGATAAAAACAAGGACATGGAAATTCTTGTTGACTACGAAACAAGAAAAACCGTTAAACTTATAGACTTGATGCCTGGCTGGTGGGGCTGGAAAAGATATAACAAATAACTTTATAATATTTTATAGCTAGAAACAGCAAAACTTTTATGCTTTGCTGTTTTTTAAAGTTTTGATTATTTTAAACGCTAAATTAAAAAATAAATCTTTTGACAATTATTCTTAAAATGTTATAATGTTCACAACATGGAAAAAAGAGAAGTACTTTACAAAATTCTTTGTGAAAAAGATGTTATTAAATCAATTGTTAACAATTTCTTAATGCTGGAAAAAATCATTCCAGAAATATCTCTAATGGTTGGTTTTGAACATAAAAACCCAAATCACTGCTTTGATGTTTGGGGGCACACACTTAACGCACTTTCATATTCAAGAAATAATTTTGAAATTAGGCTTGCACTTCTTTTGCATGACATTGGAAAACCACTTTCTTTTATTGATGGAATTGACAAGAGAAGGTTTTGGAATCACCCAGAAGTGTCTGAAAAACTTTCAAGAAAAATTCTCACCCGCCTTGGATTTAAAGGAAATTATCTTGAAGAACTTTGCTATCTAATTAGATATCACGACGACCCAATAACAAAAACTGACGTTGAAAAAAACTATAAACTGGAAAAATTAAGGTTTGAAATTCAACTTTGTGATGGCTACGCCCACAGCAAGCATGGCGTTGAAAGAAGAAAGACCTATAACGAAGAAACAGCAAAAATGTTTAAAATTTTTGAACAAAACTTATAAAAAAACAAGCAAATTTAAAATGCTTGTTTTTTTGTAATCTGAGCTTATAAATCTAGATTAAGAATTCTTTGTGAATTTAGCATAGCTATTATTATTTCTATTTACTTGTGAATCATAAGTAAAACCTGTTAGTTCAAACTCGGAAGTCTTTCCTTTTACTAAAACAATTGGAACTTCGCAAAATTCTCCATCAAAGAATGTAAAACCATCTCTAAGCTTATCGACGTCTTCAATAACAAGTGTGAAATTGTTACTCATACCGACAAAAGTTTTAGATGGATCTCCCAATGCAGTTGCAGAACTTGGAATTACAACTTCAGTAAGATTTGGGCAATTTTTTATGTTATAAACTCTTTTTATATCAGAGTTCAAGGTTAAAGTTTCCAAATATGAACTGGAAATGTCTGCATTAATGGAATCAACGCCTTCTTCAATTTCGTATGATGTTAATGTTCCTAAATATAGATTAAACAAACACCAATCTTTATCATATTCAAGAAGCCCTCTTCCATCTGAAGTTGTTTTATAATGTTGACTCCCTGCTGCAACTGAAATTTGTGTTAAGTTTGAAACCTCGCTTTCGCAAGGCAAACAAATTATATCTGCTGATGCAGGCAAAGAAATGCTTGTTAGTGAAGAATTTGATTCAACACAACTTAAATCAACGCAATAAAGTGTTAATGTTTCTGAACCAATTGTTATGCTTTCTGGAATTACAAGAGCTGTTGGGTTTCCAACAATATCTGTAACATAAGCACAGCCATCTTTAAAACTACTTTCTTGACTTTCAAGAAGTGTTACTGAAAGTGGGTTAATTGTCATACCTCCATTTGATGAAAGCGTTGAAGCTCCATTTGAAAATTTTTCAAAAGTAAATTTAAATCCGTTTCCATCTCCGTCAACAAGTTGATATGTTCCTGCTGTTGTGATTGTTGATGGATCAGCAATTGGATTTCCCGCTTCATCTCTAAAATTAGTTGGAGAAGCTGGTGATGGTGCTGGGCTTGGGCTTGGAATTGCTGTGATTGCCCAACCGCAATCTGCTGGAGTTGCATCTGCTTGAAGTGTGTCTAGTATTAGTGTGATTTTAAATTGGGCTATTGTTATTT
>CAMEKL010000083.1 GCA_945921365.1 uncultured Bacillota bacterium | reverse complement strand
TAATTTAAGAAAAGCAACAGGATTTCCACCTTTTTCCACTATTGTTAGAATTTTAATTTCAAGCGAAAGTGAAAGCCTTGCAACAGAAAAAACAAAGTTTATATTTAATAAAATTAAAGAATTAAAACAAGAAAATGCTGACGATTTTGTTTATCTAGACGCAATGAAAGCTCCAATTGGCAGGGTGGAAAACAAATTTAGATTTCAAATTCTTTTTAGAATTAAAAATTGGAGCAATTTAAAAAAGAAAATCTATGAAATTTGTGATGAGTTAAAACAAGATAAATTTTCACTTTTTGTTGAAGTTAATCCACAAAATTTGTCGTAGTTTACAAAAGTTAAAAAGTGTGATATAATTAAAAATGGAGATAAAAATGGCAACAAGAAACATTATTAAAGTTGGTGATGAACTTTTAAGAAAAAAAAGTAAACCAGTAAAAGTTTTTGATGAAGCGCTTTGGGAGCTTCTTGATGATATGAAGGAAAGCATGCATAAAAACAACGGCATGGGGCTTGCTGCTGTGCAGGTTGGGGTTTTGAAAAGGGTTATTATAATTGAAGCAAACAATATGTTTATGGAACTTATAAACCCAGAAATAATTGCACAAAGCGGTGAGGATATAGAGCAGGAAGGTTGTCTTTCTGTTGGGAAGGATTACAACTATGTTAAGCGTCCAATGTATGTTACAGTTAAAGCGCAAGATAGGTTTGGCTATGATTTTTGCATTTCTGGGGAGAAATATCTTGCCAGAGTTCTCTGCCATGAAATTGACCATCTAGAAGGTGTTTTGTTCATTGATAAAGTTGAAAAAGGATATAAAGAAAAGAAATGAAAATAGTTTATCTTGGCAGTGATGTTGCAATGCCGGTTTTAGAAAAACTTTTTAAAAGCAAACACGAGATACTTGCCGTTGTTTGTAATGTAGATAAAGTTAACGCAAGGGGAAATAAAATTATCCCATCAAAAACAAAAGAGTTTGCGCTTGAAAAAAACTTAAAAATTTTGCAATATAAGAAAATCAGGGTTGAAGGCTATGAAGATATAAAAGCATTAGAACCTGATTTAATCATATCAGCAGCTTTTGGGCAGATTATAAGCCAAGAGATAATTGACATTTCTAAAGTTGCAACGCTTAATGTTCATCCTTCACTTCTTCCAAAATATCGTGGACCATCTCCAATTGTATCGGCAATAGCAAGCGGAGATGAAACAACAGGCGTATCCATTATGAAAATGGCACTTGAAGTTGATGCAGGCCCTGTTTATTTGCAAAAAGAAGTTAAAATTGAAGAAAATGAAAAAGCTGGGGAGTTAACAGAAAGATTGTTCAAGCTTGGTGCTGATATGCTTATTGAAACAATTGATAGCCTTGAAAAAGGTACAGCAGTTTTTGAAGAGCAGAAAAGTGAAAATGCAACCTTTTGCAAAATGGTAAAAGAAGAAAATGCAGTTTTAGATTTTAATCTATCTTGCGAAGAGTTAAATAATAAGGTTAGAGCATACAATCCAACACCAGTTTGCTATTTTGTTTATAAAAATGAAAAATACAAGGTTTTTGAAAGTGAATTTGCACTTTCTGAAAGCGAAAAATATAATCAAATTTGTGAGTTTTTGGGCAAAAGCACCTTTTCTTGTGGCGAAATTGTGTTTGCAAAAGCAAAGCCTTTTGGCCTTGTTATTAAAGCTTTAAACGGCTTTTTTATGCCGAAGGTAATTCAAGCTCCAAATGGAAAAGTTTTAGATATTAAAAGCTTTTTAAATGGAAAAAGTTTTGAAATTGGAGAAATTATTTGAAAGAGAGTTTAACTTGCTATTCACTTAAAAAATTAGAAGAGATTGTTTCACATTTTGGTGAACCATCTTTTAGAGCAAAGCAAATTTTTGATGCAATAAAAAAAGGTAAACAAATTGATGAAATCTCAAACATTTCAAAGAGTTTAAAAGAAAAATTAAAAGAGAAATATGTTTCGATTCCTGTTGAAATTTATAAAAAACTTGTAAGTAAAGATGGCACAATAAAATATGCATTAAAACTTCAAGATGGTGAGATTATTGAGTGTGTTGTGCTTTCATATTCATATGGAAGAACAATTTGTATTTCAACGCAAGTTGGTTGCAGAATGGGCTGTGCTTTTTGTGCGTCTGGGCTTAATGGACTTGTTAGAAATTTAACGTGTGACGAGATGGTTGGAGAGATTCTTATTGTTAACAAAGATTTGGCTGATGGCAACAGCAGAGAAATCACAAATATTGTGCTTATGGGAAGTGGAGAGCCACTTGACAACTATGAAAACGTTACAAAATTTTTAAGAACAATTTCATCAAAAGAGAGTTTAAATATAAGTCAAAGGAATATTTCCCTTTCAACTTGCGGATTAGTTCCAAAAATCAAACAACTTGCAGATGAAGGTTTTTCTGTAACTCTAACAATTTCTCTTCATGCTCCAACAGATGAAAAGAGAAAACAGATTATGAAAATTGCAAATTCATATACAATTAGTGAGGTTGTTGACGCTTCTAAGTATTATTTTAATAAAACAGGCAGACGAGTTGTTTTTGAATATTCAATGATTGAAAATTTTAACGATTCTTTTGTTGATGCTGAAAACCTTTCCAAACTTGTTGGTGGCTTTCCATCACATATAAACTTAATTCCCCTTAACTCAGTTAAGGAAAAAGGGCTTATTGGAACGCCAAAGAAAAAAATTTATGCTTTTCGCGAAAAACTTGAAAATTTAAAGGTTTCCGCTTCAATTAGAAGAAGCTTAGGAGCGGATATTGAAGGTGCTTGCGGGCAACTTCGAAACAAATTATTAAAAAACACTTCACAAAATTAAAAAGATGTGATATAATCCTGTGACTATAAAAAATAGAGGTGAATTTTATGATGAT
>CAMEKL010000082.1 GCA_945921365.1 uncultured Bacillota bacterium | reverse complement strand
TATTGAACACCTAAATAATGAACAAGGCAAGATGTCTAAAAGTTCTGGCGAATTTATAACTGTTGATAAATTAGTTGAAGATGGTTATTCCCCACTTGTTTACAGATTATTTTGCTTGCAATCACACTATCAAACGCCTTTGTTATTTAGTTATGATAGGCTTGAAGGAGCTGTTTCTGTTTACAACAAACTTAAAGATAAGGTTGCAAACTTGTTAAGTTTGCCTGCTGATGAACTTGATAACACTGTTTTTGAAAAATATATAGAAAAATTTAAAGAGGCACTAGAAGATAACTTAAACACTTCAATTGCTCTTTCTGTTTTGTATGATGTCCTTAAAAGCGATATTTCAACCTCAACAAAAATAAAACTTGTTTCAGAATTTGACAAAGTTTTAGGTTTGGATTTACTAAAAAAAGACGAAATTAAAATTCCGGAAGAAGTTATAAAAATTGCAGAGGAGAGATTGGAAGCAAGGAAAAACAAAAACTGGGAACTTAGTGATAAACTTCGTGATGAAATTGCAGGCCTTGGCTATCAAATTAAAGACAGTAAAGACGCATACGAAATTATAAAACTATAAAAAACACAAAAGGTGAGTTATGGCTAGAAAAACTAAGAATAAAGAAAAACACATTAAGCTTAGAGTTATTATTTTTCTTCTCTTAGTTGCAATTCTGGCTTCAACTTACTTTTTTTCTGCGAAGATAGAAGACTTTGTCAATTTTTATTACAACAAAAATGCTCTTTCAACAAACATTGATGAAGGTGGACTTAAAGTCCACTTTATAAATGTTGAGCAGGCGGACGCAATTCTAGTTGAGTTTCCAACCGGCGAAAAGATGCTAATTGACAGTGGTGACAAGGATAACTCCTCACAAAAGCTTTTAAAGGATTATTTAGAAAAAATAGATTTTCAAATTGAAGATGGCGAAAAGGTTTTAGATTATTTTGTGTTAACACACCCAGATAATGACCACATGGGCGGAGCTGTCAGCATTTTTGAAAACTATAAGGTTAAAACGTTTATAAGACCTAATGTTAAATATAAAGATAAAAACGACACAAATCCTGATGAACCTGGTGTGTTTTCAACAAATAATGAGCAGTATAACAGCATTCTCTGTGCAAGCCTAGATGAAGTGGGGTGTATGGAAATTATTCATTGTGCAGGGCTCCCAATCAAATCTGACAGCTATTCCGAATCAAAACTCAATGTAGATAACCGAACTTGGCTTATCACATTTCTTTCCCCAATTGCAGATTGTTTGCCATATGATAATACAAACAATTATTCACCAGTTATGATTTTGGAATATATGGGCAAGAAAATTATGTTTACTGGCGATGCAGAAAAAGAAGTTGAAAATGACATTGTTGAGAACACTATAGATAAAAGTTTTCTTGATGTTGATATTTTAAAAGCAGGGCATCATGGTTCAAGAGGCTCAAGCACTGCAAAATTTCTCTCCTATGTTAAACCAGAATATGTTGTTATTTCTGTTGGAAAAAATTCATATAATCACCCAAATCCAGAAACAATTGAAAGATATAAGGACATTGGATTAACTGATAATGACATTTATACAACGCAAGACAATGGAAACATATTGGTTGGGATTTCCACTTCTGGTGAGCTTTGTTTAGTTTCAGATTATGTTCAATACACCACATTTAAAATTCAGTGGTGGTATATGTTTTCTGCTGGTGTGCTTATATGCACAATTGTGATATTCTTTCCTCTTATTTCAAAACGAGATAGGAAAAAACTTGAAAAAGAAATCAAAACCTCTTCGAAAAAATCTATTAAGCGTTAGGAGACAAACAGTCACTAACAGTTGTTAATGTAAAATCATTTTTAAGAGTTTCAATAATTTTAGGGAGTGCATTTGCACTCTCTTTTGTTGGGTGCATTAAAACTAAATCTCCACCCTTGGCATTTTTTACTGCTCTTTCATAAATTAGGTTGTTATCTTGATCTCGCCAGTCAATCGTGTCACGTGTCCACATAATAACTGAATATCCAAGAGAGTTTGCACATTCAATTGTTGTTTTGTTGTATGCTCCGCTTGGCGGTGCAAATAAGTTCATATTCACTCCAAGAGTGCTAAGAACAATGTTGTGGCAATCTGTTATTTCTTTTTTATTTCTTTCAAAATTAAGTTTGTCGTGATCTTTATGAAAATATCCATGATTTGCAATTTCATGCCCTTTGTCTGCAATTTTCTTTGCAATTTCTGGATATTTTTCCACCCACATTCCACCAACAAAAAATGTTGTTTTAACATTATTTTTTTCAAGCGTTTCAAGCATGCTGTCAAGATATTCATTTCCCCAATAAACGTTAATCATCAAGCAAATTTTGTTTGAAGATAAATTGCCGTTATAAATTGCAGATGGCTCATTTGAAGAGAATGCTTTAAGTGTTCCGCCAGCATAGGTGAGTGTAAAAAGAGATATCAGCATAACTGCGATAACCCCATTTGCTAAAATATTTCTAAAAAATGTTAGTTTAAGTTTTTTCTTTCTTTCTCTAAATCCAAAAATTTTCATATTTTGTTATATGATCAAAAAGAGAAAAAAAGAACGAATTTAATCTAAAATTGTTCCAAATTCTTTAACTCTAATTGCTGTTGCCTTAATTGAAATCAACAGTCTGCCACGTTCTTCATCAAGTTTTAATTCAATTTCATCATCAAGTTCAACATAGCTTTTTAAAATTTCAGTTATTTCGCTTTTTAAAATATTTCTAAGCCTACTTGGACTGTGATTCTTGTCTTTAATTAGAACATTTTTTAGCCTATGTGAGCCGATTTCTGCAACAGTTATCATATTTTTTTAAATCCTCTTTTTTAAATTTCTTTTTAAATTTCCAAAAAATCCACGATATTTAAGCGTGCAATCATATATTTTTCTCGTTCCATCAT
>CAMEKL010000081.1 GCA_945921365.1 uncultured Bacillota bacterium | reverse complement strand
TTCTTTAGATGGATCAACAACAAAGATAACTCCTGGAAGTTCTCTCATCTCTTTAACGCCACCAAGGTTTAACTCAAGTTTATCCCTTTCAGCTTTAAGAATTGAAACTTCTTTCTTTGGAAGTAAATCAAATTCGCCAACTTTTTCCATTTGGTTAAGTTTGTTTAATCTTTCAATTCTAGATCTCATTGTTTTGAAGTTTGTTAAGCATCCACCAAGCCAACGGTTGTTAACATAGAACATTCCGCATCTTTCTGCTTCTTCTTTAATTGCGTCTTGTGCTTGTTTTTTTGTTCCCACAAATAGAACACTTTTTCCTGCTGCAACTATATCTCTAACAAAAAGATATGCCTTGTCAACAAGAACAGATGTGTCTTCTAGATTGATGATATGAATATCATTTCTTGCAGTGAAGATATATTTTTTCATTTTTGGGTTCCATTTTCTTGTTTGGTGACCAAAATGAACGCCTGCTTCTAGAAGTTGTTTCATTGAAATAACTGACATTTATTTTTCCTCCTTGTTTTTAGTCTTCCCCGTGCCGTGTTTGCTCTTTTGCCAACCTTAATTTTGCGCTTACAAACCAAGGCAACGGGCAAAAAATGGGTCACGAGTGATTATTTGTCAATGAACTGACGCGCTAAATATATCACACTAAAAAAAAATTTGCAAGTGTTTACTTGCATTTATTTTATAAAACTTTCATTGTTTTGCCAAGTTGTTATTGTTTTAATTTTAAAGTTTTTGTCAATTTCATAAACTTTCTTATTTAAAAGAACATAAACATTGTCAAAATTTTTAGAATATTTTTTAGATAAATTTTTGCATATGTTTGCAATGTTTTTAATTCCTATTTTTTTATCAGAAATTGGAGCAAACAGAGCAAGGTTGATTTTATCAAATGCGCTATATTTGTTTAAGTTTAATTTTTTTAGTTTTTCTTCAATTCTTGAATGAATTTTTTCACTGTGGAATTTAACTTCGTTATCTTTTAGTGAATTTTCAGATTGAATTATTGTTTGCATAAAAAAGTGATTGAGTTTACTGCTTTTATTAGATTTATAACTGATTGTTTCAGCATCAATTCTAACAGAATCAAGGTTTCCAAAGAAATTTTGATTTACATAGTAGTTCTTATCTGTTTCGTAAGTAACAACTTCTAATCCAATTTTTTTGTCTTTTGTGAATATATCTGTAAAATTGTTTGTGCTATTGTTCTTAACAATCTGTTTTGGAATTTTGCAATCTCCAATATACACAGTTTTGTTTTTAAAAAGATGGTCTTTTAACATTAAATAAACTGAAAGTTCTTCTTTTCTTGCAGATGGCAACAAAACAACATTTTTTAAATTTTTCTCTTTTAATATCATACGTATATTTATATACCATAAATCATTATATATTGTCAATATCCAATGTTTAAAAATTTTTTCATTGCATAAAATACCTTGCGAGGAATTTTATGTTTGAATTTTCAATTACTTTAGACGAGCAAAATGCACCACAGGCAAAAAAACTATATAAAAATTTGAAGGACTCCACCAAAATTGTTGGCGGAGTTGTTACAAGTTATTACGAAAATAAAAATATACATATTGTTGTTGCGTGTGATGAGGTGGAAAAATCAAGAATAAGTTTTTTTGTGTGTGATGAAATTGCAGAAATAATTTCAACAGATTTTAAATTGAAATTTATTGATGAGAAACTACATCTTTCACTTACAAATCAAACAAATTTAAATGCACTGAAAAAGGCGCTTGTTGCATTTGATAGAGAAACAGACAAATATATTATTTCTCACAATTTAAAACTTGGCAAAAACATTGTTATTGAAAGCTTTTATGAGTTTAAGCTTAAACAACTTAGACAAAAGTGGTTTGAGTTAATTAAACTTGCAAATGAAAATGCTGGATATCTTCTTTGCAACGATACGTTTATTGACCTTTTAAAATTTTTGATTGACAATATTGAAATTTCAAGAAATTTAGTTAATGTTGTTAAAGATGATTTTGGTTATAAAATTTGTGATGAAAATTTTGTTGAAATTGAAACAGGTGAAGATAGTTTAAGAGATGATGCTTTTCTTGTTACTTCGCTTATAACACTTTCTCCAAAAAGAATAAATGTATATTGCGACATGAACGATAATTCTTCAGCACTAACACTTATATCTCAGATTTTCGAAAACAGGGTAGTAATGCTTCCAAATATATGATAAAAGCTGGCAAAACATACAATTTTAAAAAATGATGGTTATGGAAATTTTTTTAAGTTTACTTTTTTTAATTTTAGGTTTTGTGTTGATTATTATTGGCGGAGATGTTTTTGTTGAGTGCTTAATTAAGATTGCAAAAAAGCTGAAAATTTCTCCACTAATTATTGGCGCAACAATTGCCAGCATTGCAACAGCACTTCCAGAAATTATTGTTGGAATAATCTCTGCTTATCAAGGCTCAACTGAGCTTGCAGTTGGCAATGCAATTGGCTCAATGATTGCAAATATCGCGTTCATTTGTGGTCTTTCTATTGCTTTTTTACCAGCACCAACAAAAGATAGAGACTTCTTTAGGGGAATTTTAATATTACTTTGCATAATTGTTGTTTTTGTTTTTGGCATAAATGGAAGTTTAAGCTGGATTGAAGGAACAGTTCTTCTTGTACTATTTGTTGTTTATATGTTTGGAAATGTGCTTAAGGCAAAAAAAGAAAATAATGTGATTTTTGAAATAGAAGATGAAAATTACGGAAAACTTAAAAGTCTTATCTCTAAAAGCCTTGACAAAACTTGGGGAATTGTTATTTTAACAATATCAGCTGCGTGGGCTATTGGTGGCGGAGCGTATGGTCTTGTTAAAGGGGCAACGGGCATTGCGTCAATCGTTGGAATTCCAGAAAATGTTATTGGTTTAACTGTTGTTGCGCTTGGCAGTTCCCTTCCAGAATTTGTTACGGCGCTTAACTCAATTAAAAAGAAAGTTCCATCTCTTGTTCTTGGAAATTTGGTTGGGGCA
>CAMEKL010000080.1 GCA_945921365.1 uncultured Bacillota bacterium | reverse complement strand
CTAAAGAACACATCTGTGTTAAAGAAGCTTTAAGACTTCACATTCCACTTGTTGGGCTTGTTGACACAAACTGTGATCCATCTGGAATTGATTATGTTATCCCAGGAAACGATGACGCAATCAGATCAGTAAAACTCATTGCATCAGCAATTGCAGACGCTGTTATTGAAGCAAAAGAAGGCGTTTCACTTAAAGATACAAACAGTGAAGACGATGAGAAGGTTGACCTTGAAGCTGCTCTTTCACAAGCAAAGCCAACTGTTGAAATGGCAGAAGCTGCTGTTGAAACACCAGTTAGCCACAAAAAACCAAGAGCTAAGAAAGTTAAAGAAGAAAATGCTGAAGCAAAAGAAGAAGTTAAAACAGAAGACAACGAAAATAAAGGAGAGTAGTTAGTATGTTTACAAATGCAGATATTGTTAAACTTCGTTCATCAACTGGCGCTGGTATGATGGACTGCAAAAAAGCATTAACAGCAACAGATGGAAATTTTGATGAAGCTGTTAAATGGCTTAGAGAAAAAGGAATTGCTGCTGCTGCTAAAAAAGCAGACAGAATTGCAGCAGAAGGTGTTGTTGCTTCATATATTCACATGGGCGGAAAGATTGGCGTTCTTGTTGAAATTAACTGTGAAACAGACTTTGTTGCTAAAAGCGATGCTTTCCAAGCATTAGTGAAAGATATTGCTATGCAAATTGCAGCTGCGAAACCACTTTATGTTTCTGAAGAAGAAGTTCCAACAGAAGCTCTTGATGCTGAAAAAGAAATCTTAACAGCTCAAGCAAAAAACGAAGGAAAACCAGAAGCAGTTATTGAAAAAATGGTTGAAGGCAGAGTTAAAAAATATTATAAAGACGTTTGCCTTTTAGATCAAGACTTCGTTAAAGATAGCTCAAAAACAATTAAACAAATCATCAATGAAGCAATTTTAACAATTGGTGAAAAGATTTCTGTTAGAAGATTTGTTAGATATGAAATGGGCGAAGGCTTAGAAAAGAGAAATGATAACCTTGCCGATGAAGTTGCAAAACAAATGGCTGGTAACTAATTAAATTAAAAAAATTGGAAGAAATTCCAATTTTTTTATTGCAATCAAGTTTTTGTTGTGCTACACTATGCAAGTTAAATTTTTTTGACGAGGTTTTTTATGGATAAAAATATTAGAAATATTGCAATTATTGCGCACGTTGACCACGGCAAAACGTCTCTTGTTAATGAAATGCTTAAACAAGGAAATGTTTTTAGAGATAATCAAGTTGTTGATGACAGAGTTATGGATAGTAATGACCTTGAAAAAGAAAGAGGCATCACTATTCTCTCTAAAAATGCAAGTTGTTCATATAATGGCGTTAAAATAAATGTTGTAGACACACCAGGACATGCCGACTTTGGTGGAGAGGTTGAACGTGTTTTAAAAATGGTTGATGGCGTTCTTTTAGTTGTTGACGCATATGAAGGTCCTATGCCACAAACAAGATTTGTTCTTGAAAAGGCACTTGCGCTCAAACTTAAAGTCATTGTTGTTATAAACACAATTGATAAGCCAGACGCCAGAATTAAAGAAGTTCAAGATGAAGTTTTAGAGTTGCTTCTAGATTTAGATGCAAATGAAGAGCAACTTAACTCTCCATTTATATTTGCTTCAGCAAGAGCTGGAATTGCATCAAACAATCCAGATGTTAAAGGCGAAAACTTTAAACCACTTTTTGAGTGTATTTTAGAGCATATCCCTGCACCAAGCGGAGATGAAAATGCCCCACTTCGCACGCTGGTTTCTTCTGCTGAGCAAAATGACTATGTTGGAAAGCTTGCAATTGGAAAAATTGAAAGAGGAAAAGTTAAGGTTGGTGACCAAATTGTTCTTTGCAACTATCATGACGAAAGCAAGAAAGTTAAAGGCAAAATTGTAACACTTTTCACATATGAAGGCTTAAAGAGAGTTCAAAAGGAAGAAGCAAGTGCAGGAGAAATTGTTTGCATTGCTGGTCTTGAAAACTTTGGAATTGGTGATACAATTTGTAGCCCAGAAGATGTCTCTCCGCTTGAATTTGTTAAAATTGCAGAGCCAAGTGTTGAAATGACATTCCTTGTTAACGACAGCCCTTTTGCCGGGAAAGAAGGCAAATTTGTAACAAGCAGACACCTTAGAGAAAGGCTATACAAAGAAGCTGTTAAGGATCTATCTTTAAAAGTTTCAGACACAAAATCAACAGAAGCTTTCACAGTTTCTGGTCGTGGCGAAATGCACCTTTCAATTTTAATTGAAAATATGCGCCGTGACGGATATGAATTCCAAGTTTCTATGCCAAGAGTTAAATTTAAAGAAATTGATGGCGTTAAATGCGAACCAGTTGATATTTTAACTGTTGATGTTCCAGAAGATTGCGTTGGCGCAATTATGAACAAAATGGGAACAAGAAAGGCAGACTTAATTTCTATGGCACCAAAAGGAAACAGAATTAAAATGGAGTTCTATATTCCAGAAAGAGGCTTGTTTGGCTTTAAATCGGAACTTCTAACAGATACACGTGGTGAAGGAATTATGAGTTCAGTATTCCATGACTATGAACCATATAAAGGCGATATTAACAGAAAAGCATATGGCTCTCTCATTGCTTTTGAAAATGGAGAAGCTGTTGCGTATGGTTTGTTTAATGCTCAAGACAGAGGTCAACTATTTATTGGTGCTGGCACACCTGTTTATGCTGGAATGGTTTTTGGAAGAAATCCTAAGGGCGAAGACCCTGTTGTTAACCCTTGCAAAACAAAACACCTTTCAAACTGCAGAAGTTCAAGCTCTGATGAAGCATTGAGGCTTGTTCCACCAATTAAGATGAGTTTGGAAGATTGCCTTGAATTTTTGGCTGATGATGAATATCTGGAAATCACGCCAAAATCAATTAGAATTAGAAAAACTGTTCTAGACCACAAAGAAAGATTACGTCTTCGCGGAAAAACATTAAATACTATTGACTAAAAATAAAAATCCACCAGTAAAACTGGTGGTTTTTCATTTTGGGGTAAAACCCCT
>CAMEKL010000079.1 GCA_945921365.1 uncultured Bacillota bacterium | reverse complement strand
CTATTATATCGAGTGTAAAATGGAATTAAAAAACAAAAATATTCTTGTTGTTGGGCTTGGCAAAAGTGGTGTGTCAGCAAAAAGACTTCTAGAGAAAAATAGAGCAAAAGTTTTTTGTTACGACGACATACTTTTTCCAAATAAGCCACTTTCAAAAGCGTTTGATTTTCTAGATTTTGTTGTTGTCAGCCCAGGTGTGCCGTCAAATAATTTGATGATAAAAAATCTTGAAAGCAGAAATTTTCGCCTTATTTCAGAAATCGAATTTGCTTTTAATTTTGAAAAGGGGAGCGTTATTGCAATAACGGGAACAAACGGCAAAACAACAACTGTTTCGCTTCTATATCACATTTTAAAAAAGCACGCCAAGACTTTTCTTGCTGGAAATGTTGGAACGCCATATAGTGATGTTGTAACAAAAACAAAAAACAATTCAATAAGCGTTTTGGAGGTTAGTAATTTTCAGCTTGAAAGAATTGAAAAATTTAAGCCTTGCATCAGCGCAATTCTCAACTTGGCGCCAGATCATCTTGATAGATATAACACTTTTGAAGATTACATAAACGCAAAGAAAAACATCTTCAAAAATCAAACAGAAAAGGACTACTGCGTTTTAAATTACAATGATGAAATCATAAAAACTTTTGAGAGTGAAATTAAAGCAAAAAAAATTTTTTTCTCATCTAATGATGAAAGTGAAAATAAAAATTTTATTGGTGCCTGCATTAAAAATGGAGCAATCTTTTTTTGTGGCGAAGAAATTTTAAAAAGAGAAAACATAAAACTTATTGGAGAGAAAAATCTAGAAAATGTTTTGGCATGCGTTTGTGTGTGTAAAATTTTAAAAATTCCAAATGAAATAATCAAAAGCCAAGTTGAAAATTTTATGCCACTAGAAAACAGATTAGAGATTGTTTGCAAAAATGAAAATATAACAGTTATTAACGACAGCAAGGCAACAAATGTTGCAAGCGCAATTGCCGACATTTCTGCTGTTTATGGTGATAAGGTTCTGATTTTGGGCGGAAGCGAAAAAAATGAAGATTTTGATAAATTAAATGAAATTTTAAATAATGAAATTAAATATATTTTCGTATATGGTGAAACAAAAGATAAAATAATAAAATCGCTTCTAAAATATAATTTTAACAGTTTTAAAATATGCCAAAATTTTGAAGATGCAGTTAAAAATTCATATAATTATTGTAAAAATATAAGCGAAAGAATAAATCTTTTACTTTCGCCTGCATGCGCCAGTTTTGACGAATTTGAAAACTATAAAAAACGTGGTGAAAAATTTAAAGAAATAATAAAAAAATTAAATAAAAATAAATAAGGAAAACAAAAATGAAAAATATTTTAAATAAAACAAAAAAAATAAATTTTAATATTTTTAAAATAAATAATAAAAAAAATATTTTTAATTTTGACGCAAAATATTTTTCAATTTTTCTTTTAACTGCCGGCCTTGGAATTTTTGGGTGTTTTATGGTCTACTCTGCAAGCTCGTATATGGCAAACTATCGCTACGGAAATGAATATTTTTATCTCACAAAACAAATTATTGGTGTTGTGCTTGGCGTTATATCAATGTTTATTTGCTCACTCATTGACTATCAAAAACTAAAGAAATTCAAGTGGTGGTTTGTTGGAATTTCAATTGTTATGCTCGCTCTTGTTTTCATTCCTGGAATTGGCGTTGAAAACTACGGCGCAAAAAGATGGCTTAATCTGGGATTGTTTACGATTCAGCCAAGCGAATTTGCAAAGTTTGCGCTTGTGCTTTTTTCTGCTGCATATTTAAGTGATAATCATCAAAAAATTGGCAAGTTCAAAACAAGTCTTCCTGTGCTTGGCATTGGACTTTCTTTTTGTGCGCTAATAATTTTAGAGCCAAACATGTCAATTACAATGTGTATGGGATTGATTATGATTTTCATGTTGTTTGTTGGAGGAATGAAGCTGAAACACTTTGCTTTTCTTGGTGTTCCAGCGCTTGCAACTGTTCCCCTTCTAATTGCAGTTGAGCCATACAGAATAAAAAGATTTATGGCATTTCTAAATCCTTGGGCAAATCCGCAAGGAGAGGGATTTCAACTCATTCAGTCTCTATATTCTCTTGGCGCTGGTGGACTGTTTGGAGTGGGATATGGAAATTCACGGCAAAAATATCTTTTTCTACCTTTTTCGGAAAGTGATTTCATTTTTTCAATCATTGGAGAAGAACTTGGCTTGTTTGGTTCAATTGTTTTAATTGCAGCATTCCTCGTTTTAATCTACCTTATTATCTCAGTTGCAAAAAATGCAAAAGACCGCTTTGGCTCACTTCTTTGCCTTGGCATTGCCAGTGTTATTGCAATTCAAACAATTCTCAACATATGCGTCGTTTCTGGCTCCATCCCACCAACAGGTTTGCCTTTGCCTTTCATAAGTGCGGGCTCAACAAGTTTGGTGGTGTTCATGAGCGCAATTGGGGTGGTGTTGAATGTTGATAGACAGAGCTGAAAAAACAAAGTTTAATTTTTTATTTAAAATGTAAACAAAGTGAAAACATTTTGTAGACATTTTTTGTTTTATTTGTTAAAACAAATATAGTAAAATAGTATGAAATATAAAATTGATAAAAAATTAGGCTCTGGTGCAGTTAGTGATGCTTATTTGCTAGATAATGGTAAGGTTTTAATCATTGGAAAAAGAGAAGACTCTTTCTCTACATATAAAGCACTGTATGAAAAAATGAAGCATTTAATAGGTAAAATAACCGCTTTAAACTAACCAAAAATTTATGAATTAATTTCTCCTTGTAAAGAATATCCTTTTGGAGCAATGATTGAAGAATATATTGAAGGTGAAGAACTTCGTAATGTAAGTTCAAATTTGACTAATTTACAAAAATTTGAAATTGGAAGAATGCTTGCTAAATTTATATCACAAATTCATAATATTAACTCGGTAGGTAACAAGGAAGAGGAAATTAATATAAATTTATCTAAATTTGATAAAAGTTTGGAACTTATTAAAAAATATTTAGATAAAGATATTTATAGTGAACTTGCTAAAATAAAGTATTGTTATAAAAATATGATGGAATATAAAGATTTTTGTG
>CAMEKL010000078.1 GCA_945921365.1 uncultured Bacillota bacterium | reverse complement strand
GTTTCACGGGCGCAACAGACTTTTGCGAACTTGGTTTTTGTGTTGGTCTTGCTGGTGCATTGTTTTCTGTTTCAGACATAATACCCCCTTTTAATATATTTTGATTTTACAAAATTTTTTAAATTTTGTCTACTAAATAACTATATTTAAGAATATTATGTTGATTTTCTAGCAAAATATTTTTATGAAAAACTTTCTTTTTACTTTTATCTTTCTTGGAGTGTTGGGAATTATGTTTGCACTTCCATTAACAATAAATTCTTTCACCGACAAAAGCCCTCTATACCCAGAAACAGAGCAAAAAATTGTGAATAATCAGTACACAGAAGAATTTGGCGCAGATTTTGGGAATGTCAACAAAAAAACAGAGTTTAAAAAATATGAGGGCGCAGTTGAACATATTTTCACTCACGCACTTATTGCCTACCCTGAACTTGCCTATTCTTCAACTTTGGCAAGTGATTATAAAAGAGATTGTATAACAACGTCACAATTTTCAAAAATGCTTGAAGAGCTTTATAAAAACAATTATATTCTTGTTGACATAAACACTATTTTTAAAGAAAAAGATGGAAAGATTGTTAAGGCAGACTTATATCTTCCAGATGGCAAAAAACCTCTTGTTATGTCGTTTGATGATATTGTTTATGACAGCAAGAAACAAAAAACCGGAATGATTGACAAACTTGCGCTAGACTCTTTTGGAAGCGTTGTTGCAGAAACAAAAGAAACATGGAAAAATAACAAAATAGTTCAAAGTAAATCAAACGAATTTGTTCCAATTTTGGATAAGTTTGTTATCGAGCACCCCGACTTTTCATTCAACGGCGCAAAAGGAACAATATGTCTCACTGGCTTTGATGGAATTTTAGGTTATCGCACATCAAGCAGAAACAAAACAAACAGGGAAACCGAAATTAAAGAAGCAAAAAAGGTCGTTCAAAAACTAAAAGAAAGTGGCTGGAATTTTGCTTGTCACAGTTTTGGTCACTATCACATGAAAAAAATCTCCAACGAAAAATTTAGAGAAGAATTGGAACTTTGGCATAGCGAGGTTGAAAGTTTGATTGGAAAAACACAAGTTTATGTTTATCCTTATGGTGAATGGGAAATTTTTGATGGAAATAATAACTTAACAGAAAAACATAAGATGCTTGTTGATGCTGGCTTTAAATTCTTCTGCGGTGTTGGAGTGAAAAATTTCTTTGGTTATTTGCCATTTACAACAAGCAACAACAAAGTTCTATTTATGGATAGAACTCCAATTGATGGCTACACTCTAAAGAATAAAAAAGAAGCGCTTTCTCGCCTCTTTAATACAGATAATGTTATTTAATTTTATGAAATGTGCAAATATCTAAAAATTTACAATTTTCGCACTTTGGTTTGATTGCTTTGCAATGATATCTTCCAAAAAGCACAAGAAGATAGTGAAGTTCGCTCCAATCTTTTTTGTTAAACAATTTTTGCAGCTTCTCTTCGCACTCTAAAACATTTTTGCTTTTTATTCCAAGCCTGTTTGAAACTCTAAACACATGCGTATCAACTGCAATTGCATCTTGCCCAAATCCAACTGCAAGCACAACATTTGCAGTTTTTCGCCCAACACCAGCAAGAGAAACAAGGCTGTCATAATCGTTTGGAACTTCACCATCAAATTTCTCAACAAGGCTTTTTGAAAGACTGATCAAGCTTTTTGATTTATTATTAAAAAACCCACATGGTCTAATAATTTCAATAACATCTTCTCTTTTTGCATTTGCTAAGTCTTTTGGAGTTGGATATCTTTCAAACAGTTTTGGAGTGGTTAAATTCACACGTTTGTCTGTGCACTGCGCAGACAAAACAACTGCGCAAATAAGTTGGAAATTGTTTTCAAAAACAAGTTCGCATTTTGGTTTATTAAAAATTTTTCTTAGTTCACTTAAAATTTTATCGCTTTTTTCCATGTGTATATATTACAACAAAAGCAAATTATTCTAAAAATCATTTGTAAAAATTTTTTAAATATGATATATATAACTTAAATTTTTTTGGAGGTTAAACATGGTTTTTGAAAAAGTTCAAGATTTACTAGCTTCTCAATTAAATTTAGAAAAAGCAAAAATTGTTGGCGATTCTAAACTTATTGAAGATTTGGGAGCAGATTCATTAGACATGGTCGAAATGCTTATGACACTTGAAGAAGAATTTGGAATTTCAATTCCAGATGAAGAAGCAATGAAATTAAAAACAGTTCAAGATATCGTAACTTTTATTGAAAAAAATCAAAAATAATTAAAAATATCAATTTTTTAATGCTTTTTAATAAAATTTACATTTTTATGAAGATTTAGTTTTCTTTGTCAAGCGAAATAACTTTTTGGTCATTTCGCTTTTTTTATTGTTTTATTTTTCAGTTGTGATATAATATTTTTAGGAGAAATTATGTTTTTAGATAAAGTTAAAATCAAAATTCAGGCAGGAAATGGCGGAAATGGAAAAGTTTCATTTATTAGAAATAAACTAACAATGAATGGTGGACCAGATGGTGGAAACGGCGGGAAAGGTGGAGATGTTTTTTTTGTTGCAAAAAACGATTTAAACACACTCTATTCTTTTAGGTTTCACAAACACTTCAAGGCAGATGATGGCGAAGCAGGCGATAAAAGTTTTTGCCAAGGAAAGGAAGGAAAATCAATTGAAATTGATGTTCCTGTTGGAACAGTCGTAAAAGACGCAGAAAGCGGAAAAGTGATTGCAGATTTAAACGAAGAAGGCAAAAAGGTTAAAGTTCTAAAAGGTGGAAATGGTGGCCGTGGGAATTCTTTCTATGCAACATCAACAAGGCAATCTCCTCATTTCTCTCAAGCAGGAGAAGTCACAAAAGCATATGAAGTTATTTTGGAATTAAAAACAATCGCCGATGTTGGTCTTGTTGGCTATCCAAATGTTGGAAAGTCAACTCTTCTTTCAATTATTGCAGGAGCGAGAAAGCCATCTGAAGGAATAGTAAAATCAGACGGAAAAATAGGTTATGTCCCACAAGGTACGGCTTTGTTTGAAGATTTATCCGTCAAGGAAAATATAAGGTTCTTTGCCTCGGTAGGAAAAGCAAGAACTGTAAATTTGAA
>CAMEKL010000077.1 GCA_945921365.1 uncultured Bacillota bacterium | reverse complement strand
CCATCAACAAGGGCAAGGAAGATTATTCCATCGCCAGTTTGAAGAAGTGTGTGTTTATAAAGTGAATTTAAAACAACTTGTGCGTTTGCATCACGTTTAACATCAACAACAACTCTCATGCCATCACGGTCGGATTCTTCTTTGATATCTGAAATACCTTCAAGTTTTTTTGCTTTAACAAGGTCTGCCATTTGAATGATAAACTTTGCTTTATTAACCTGATATGGAAGTTCTGTGATGATAATTCTTTGTTTGCCAGAATCTAGTGTTTCAATTTCTGCTCTACCTCTAACAACAATTCCGCCACGTCCGGTTTTATATGCGTGCCTGATTGCAGTTCTTCCCATAATTATTCCGCCTGTTGGGAAATCTGGAGCCGGAATAATTTTGATAAGTTCATCAATGTCTATATCTGGGTTTTTAATTAGTGCTTGAACGCCGTTTATAACTTCAACAAGGTTGTGAGGTGGAATGTTTGTTGCCATACCAACTGCAATACCATCTGCGCCGTTGACAAGCAGGTTAGGAAATTTTGCAGGAAGAACAACTGGTTGCATAAGCGTGTCATCAAAGTTAGGGTAGAAATCAACTGTGTTTTTGTCTATATCTCTAAGCATTTCGGAAGCAATTTTAGAAAGTCTAGCTTCTGTATATGTCATTGCGGCAGGAGAGTCGCCATCAACGGAACCAAAATTTCCGTGTCCGTCAACAAGAGGTTCCCTAATTGAGAAATCCTGTGCAAGTCTAACAAGAGCGTCATAAACAGAACTATCGCCGTGTGGGTGATATTTACCCATACAATCACCAACAATACGAGCACATTTTCTGTATTGTTTGTCAGAGAATAGATTCATTTCACCCATAGAATACAAAATTCTTCTGTGAACCGGTTTTAATCCATCTCTAACATCTGGAATTGCTCTTGAAACGTTAACAGCCATTGCATAGGCGATAAAAGATTTTTTAAGTTCGTCGTTTGTGTCAACCTTAATAACTTTTGCGTTTTCAAAGAGTTTTGAAATTTCTTCTTTTTTATCACTCATTATTTCACCTCATCTAAAAGTTTTAGTGTTCTTTTAATTTTCTCATCTCTAATTTTATCTATTTCTTCAATTCCAAAGAAGATTTGAAGTTGTTCTGTCATGTTTAGAACGTCTGCAATTTCTTCTTTGATGTTTGAAATTGTTTTTTTAAGTTTTTCTTCATTTCTTTCAGAGAAATCATCACGAATAAGCCTTATTTTTTTGCAAAGTTCTTTTGTTAGTTCGCTCATCTCTTCAATTGCCATACGCTCTTGAGCTTCCTGGCCCCAAGCATCAAGAAATTTTTTATATGCTTCTAAATATTCTTTTTTCATTATTATCTCCTATACATCAAGGTCTGAAACGAGTTTTGCATTTTCTTCAATAAACGCTCTTCTTTCTTCTGGAATTTCACCCATAAGAACGGAGAACAATCTATCTGCTTCAACAGCGTCTTCAAGGGTTGCTTGAAGAAGAATTCTCTTTTCTTGGTTCATTGTTGTTTCCCAAAGTTGGTCAGCAGTCATTTCTCCTAAACTTTATATCTTTGGATTGTGATATTTTTCCTTCCACATTCTTCTAAATGGTCATTAAGTTCTTTATCTGAATAGAAATATAAGTCCTCTTTTCCTCTAGAAACTTTGTAAAGTGGTGGTTGAGCAATATAAACGTGACCATTTTCAATGAGTGGACGCATAAATCTAAAGAAGAATGTTAAAAGAAGTATTCTAATGTGAGAGCCATCAACATCGGCATCTGTCATGCAAATGATTTTGTTATATCTAAGTTTTTCTTCATTATATTCAGAATGTATTCCAGCACCAAAAGCAGTTATCATGCTTTTAATTTCGTTGTTTTCCATAATTCTGTTAAGTCTTGCTTTTTCAACATTCAAAATCTTTCCACGAAGTGGGAGTATTGCTTGAAATCTCCTATCTCTGCCTTGTTTTGCAGTTCCGCCAGCAGAATCTCCCTCAACAAGATAAATTTCGCAGAATTTAGGGTCTTTCTCAGAGCAATCTGCAAGTTTTCCAGGAAGACTTGCACTTTCAAGAACGCCTTTTCTTCTTGTTGATTCCCTTGCAAGCCTTGCAGCATCTCTTGCTTTTTGTGCAGTGATTGTTTTTAAAACAAGCTCTTTTGCTTCTTTTGGATTTTCTTCCAAATAATCTCCAAAACATTCAATCATTGCTTTTTCAACAGCTGTTCTCATTTCAGAGTTGCCAAGTTTAGTTTTTGTTTGACCTTCAAATTGAGGGTTCATAAGTTTAACAGAAATTACAGCGGTGATTCCCTCACGGCAATCTTCACCAGAAAGCTTTTCATTTTCTTTTAATATTTTATTTTTTATTGCATAGTCGTTAATAACCTTCGTTAACGCATTTTTAAAGCCAACTAGGTGAGTTCCGCCTTCCTCTGTGTTAATGTTGTTTGCATATGCGTGAATCATTTCACTGTATCCATCATTAAATTGGAAGCAAACTTCAATTTCGTTAGTTGGATTGATTTTATTAAAATAAATTGGGTGAGGGAAGATGGACTCTTTGTCTTTATTTAAATAATCAACAAATTCAACAATTCCACCTTTAAACTCAAAAGTATCCTTCCTTTCTTTGCCTTCTCTTTTATCTTCAAGAGAAATAACAAGCCCTTTGTTTAAAAAAGCAATTTCTCTGAACCTTGATTTAAGTGTATCGTAGTTAAAAATAAGTGTTTCAAAAATTTCAACATCTGGCATAAAAGTTACTTTTGTTCCACGATAATCACTCTTTTCAAGTTGCTTCAGCGGAGAAACAGGAATTCCTCTTTTAAATTCCATAAAATGATGAATGCCATTTTGATAAACATCAACTTTAAGCCATTCGCTAAGAGCATTAACGCATGAAAGACCAACGCCGTGAAGACCACCAGAAATTTTGTATCCTTCACCGCCGAATTTACCACCAGCATGGAGTTTAGTTAAAACAACTTCAACAGCGCTTTTATGTTCTGTTTTATGGATTCCTGTTGGAATTCCGCGCCCATTATCTAAAACACTGCAAGAGCCATCTTCGTTGAGAGTTACATCAATTCTTGTGCAGTAACCAGCAAGTGCTTCATCAATACTGTTGTCAACAACTTCTGT
>CAMEKL010000076.1 GCA_945921365.1 uncultured Bacillota bacterium | reverse complement strand
GATAAATGGAAAGAAGAAACTAATATTGGTTATGCAATATATGGAACACCAGCAGAGAGTTTGTGCGGTCTTCAAATAACTCAGTTTAGAAAAGAATTTGGAATAATTGAAAAAGTTTCCGACAGACCTTATGTTTCAAACTCTTTCCACTGTCATGTAACAGAAGATATAACTCCAATTGAAAAACAAGATCTAGAGCATAGATTCTGGAATTTGTTCAATGGTGGAAAAATTCAATACGTTAGATATCCAATAAATTACAACTTAGAAGCTATAAAATCACTTGTTAAAAGAGCAATGAAAATGGGTTTATATGAAGGTGTTAATCTGTCACTTGCCTATTGCGATGATTGCGGACATGAAGAACTTGAAATGGATATTTGCCCAAAATGTGGAAGCAAAAACTTAACAAAAATTGACAGAATGAATGGATATTTGTCTTTCTCACGTGTTAAAGGTGATTCAAGACTTAATGATGCAAAAATGGCAGAAATTAAAGAAAGGAAGAGTATGTAATATGAAATATCACAATATAACAAAATGCGATATGCTTAATGGTGATGGAATTAGAGTTGTTCTTTGGGTTTCAGGTTGTTCTCACTTCTGCCCAGAATGCCAAAACAAAATAACGTGGGACGCTGGTTGCGGACTTGAGTTTGATGAAAATGCAAAAAAAGAACTTTTTCAAGCACTTGATAAAGATTATATCTCCGGCTTAACTCTCTCTGGTGGAGATCCACTCTTTGTTGGGAATCGTTTAACAACAACAGCATTAGCGAAGGAAGTTAAAGAAAAATTTCCAAATAAAACAATCTGGCTATACACAGGATTTATCTTTGAAGAGATAAAGGACCTTGAAATTTTAAAATATGTTGATGTTCTTGTTGATGGAAAGTTTATTGCAGAACTCAAAGATAACAACTATCATTGGGCTGGAAGCACAAACCAACGTATTATTGATGTTAAAAAAAGTTTGGAAAACAAAAGTGTTGTTTTAAAAAAATAAAAAATGTTTGACATTAAAACACTTCTAATATATAGTTTGTATATATTAGGAGTTTTTTTTATGATTGAAGCACGCACACTTCCTGGATTTATGCAGTTACTTCCAGAAGACCAAATTTTATTTGATAAAATCAAAAATGTTATAGAAAGCAACTATAAATCTTTTGGGTTTGTGCCACTTGACACACCTGTTTTGGAAGCAAGTGAAATTCTGCTTGCAAAAGCTGGTGGAGAAACAGAAAAACAAATTTATGAGTTTAAAAAAGGCGATAACAATTTATGTATGCGCTTTGATCTAACTGTTCCACTTGCAAAATATGTTGCAGAAAACTTTAACGAGCTGTCATTTCCTTTCAAACGCTATCAAATTGGAAAGGTTTATAGAGGCGAGCGTCCACAAAAAGGGAGATATAGAGAGTTTTATCAATGTGACATTGATGTTATTGGACGCGATAAACTTTCACTTGACTATGATGCAGAAATTCCAAGTATAATATACAGCGTGTTTAAAGAGCTTGATATTGGAAAATTTACAATTAACATTTCAAACAGAAAAATTCTTCTGGGTTTTTTAGAGGAACTTAAACTTGAAAATATTTCAACAGATGTTTTAAGGCTAATTGATAAATTTGAAAAAATTGGAAAAGAAAATTTTGCCCAAAGTTTGAAAAAAGATTTAAATTTAAGCGAAGAAAAAATAAATTCGATTTTATCTTTTATTGAAATCTCAGGGGATAGCAAAGAGCAACTTTCAAAGCTTAAAAATTTAAAAGTGGAAAATGAAAATTTTAATCTTGGAATAGAAGAACTTGACTATGTTTTTAACAGAATGAAATCTTTTGGAATTGAAGATGACTATGTTAGAATCAATCTTCTAATTGCAAGGGGATTAGATTACTACACAGGCACAGTTTATGAGACCTTTTTAGATGATTATAAGTGTATAGGAAGTGTTTCAAGTGGTGGGAGATATGATAACCTTGCTGGCTATTACACAAAAGAAAAACTCCCAGGAGTTGGAATGAGCATTGGCCTTACAAGGCTCTTTACAAAACTTAAAGAAAATGAACTTTTGAAAGGTAAAAATAGCGTGGTTGCCAAAGTTATAGTTCTTCCAATGGGAGAAACAAAAGAAGAGTGCATAAAAATTTCAAACATTTTAAGAAAGAACAATATTTCTAACTTTGTGCTATTTGAAGATATGAAATTTAAAAACAAAATTGTGTTTGCCAACAAACAAAATGCTGAGTTCGTTTTAATTATTGGAGAAGATGAAATAAACAATAAGAAATATTCTCTTAAAAACCTAAACACTTTTGAACAACAACAACTTGAAATTGAAAAGATTATTGAAATTTTGAAATAAAATAACTTGACACAAAAGTTAACGTATGCTAGAATACTAGCGTTCGTGGTGGTTGTAGCGTAGTTGGTTAACGCGCCAGATTGTGGCTCTGGAGATCGTGGGTTCGAGTCCCATCTCCCACCCCATAATAAATCCTTACAAAGAGTAAGGATTTTTTTGTATTAGAAAACCCCCAGATAGTCTGGGGGTTCAATTTAGGTTTACCGATGAGCAGAATTTTCTCCTTTGTGTTAAAATAAGATTGTAGCCTAAACAAAAATAAAAAAACACAAAGGAGAAAATAAATATGTCAAAGGAAACCATAAGTAGTTTAGCACATACTACTTGGAATTGCAAATATCACATAGTGTTTGCACCAAAGTATAGAAGAAAAGTATTTTTTAATCAAAAGAGATTAGAAATAGGTGCAATTCTAAGGAGTTTGTGCGAATGGAAAGAAGTAAATATAATAGAGGCAGAGGTGTGTCCAGACCATGTGCACATGTTGGTAGAAATACCACCTAAACTAAGTATTAGTGGATTCATGGGATACCTAAAAGGAAAGAGTAGTATAATGATATACCAAAAGTATGCGAATATGAAATTTAAGTATAGGAATAGAGAGTTTTGGTGTAGAGGATATTACATTGATACAGTAGGAAAGAATACAAAAGTGATAAAGGAATATATTGCGAATCAATTAAAAGAAGATAAGGAGATGGAACAAATGACAATATATGAAATAAACGACCCATTTAAGAAATAAAAAAGATTCGCAATAAGGCATAGTTAGGCTACGCACGATTTCGTGCTGCCTTAGAGGGAGGGTTTTACCCGTTATATGAAAAACCACCAGGTTCACTGGTGGATTTTTATTAA
>CAMEKL010000075.1 GCA_945921365.1 uncultured Bacillota bacterium | reverse complement strand
AAAAATCGAGCAAAAAGCCCGACAATTTTTTCTGGTGCCGAAGGAGGGACTCGAACCCTCATGAGGTTGCCCTCGGCGGATTTTGAGTCCGCTCCGTCTACCATTCCAGCACTTCGGCATTGCTGTTTGAATAATAACATATAAACTATTTTTTTGCAAGTGTTTTAATGATTGTTTTTAATTTTTAATATTTTCAAAATATCTCAATTCGCTTATTGTTAAAAAATATTATCTATGCTAGAATTTTTTAAGGAAGAAAAATCCTTGGATTGCTAAAAAAACCAACAAAATATAATTTCTTTTTCTTCTTATAAAAGTTTGTAATAATAAAAGAATGTGATATTATAACTTTGATAAAATTTATATTTATCAAAAAGGAGAAAAATATGAAATATTGTAGTCATTGTGGAAATGAATTATTAGATGAAGCAGTCATCTGCCCAAAGTGTGGTTGCATGGTCGAATACAATCCACGTGTAGAAAAACAAGAAACACAAAAAAATTCTGGGCTAAAAATTGCAGCAAAGGTTTTTATGATTATCAGCACTGTTTTTTTGGGATTTTACATAATTCCACTTGCTTGGTGCCTGCCAATGACAATTTCTTATTCTAGAAAGGTTGAAAATGGCGAGTCAGTTTCTCTTGCCTTTAAAATTTGTTCGCTGATCTTTGTTAACACAATTGCTGGAATTTTGATGCTGTGCGACAATGAATAATTTATTAAATTTTGTAATTAAAAAAAATCAAGTAACTTGCTTGATTTTTTTATTTTAATAATCTTCTCGCATTAAAATTAGAAAAACCTCTGCGGTGGCAACAGTGTCGGCAAGAGCACGGTGTGCGTTGTTTAGTGTTACATTAAGGCGCTTAACAACATCTGAGAGTTTATATCTTGAAAGTTTAAGTTTTGACTTTGCAAGCGCAAGTGCATCTAAAACTGGATTGTCAAAATATCGCCCCATTTTTTTTGCGAGTGCTTGAATAAACTTCATATCAAAAGAAGCATTGTAGGCAACAAGTGTAGAGCCTTTTGCCCAATTGTAGAAATCTGTAATTACTCTCTCTCCACTTGGAGCCCTTGCAACCATTTCATCTGTTATGTTGTTTATTTCTGTTGCAGTTACAGGTATTTTTTGATTTGGCTTAACAAGAGTTTGAAACTGCTCTGTAATCACGCCACCCTTAATTTTAACAGCGCCAATTTCAATGATCTCGTCCTTTTCATAGTCTAGCCCTGTGGTTTCTGTGTCAAACACAACATAACTTGTTTTTAAAACTTCTTCTGGAAGCGGTTTCTCACTGACCAAAAGATTTTCTTGCTTAACAATTTTATATGGCTCAGGCTTAATGCATTCTTCTTTTAAAACTTTTTCTTCTTCTCTATATTCAATTTTTGCTGGCAACTTGCAGTAGGCAATTGAGTTTACATAGAGTGTGAATTTTTTATTAAATTCCTTAACATCTCCAACAATTGCAACCTGTCCGCCATTGAAAAGTTTATCCATTTTTTCAATGTTCTGCTTTGAGGCAAAATATCTAACATCAATTTTGGCTGTGGTGTCATCTAAAACAAAAGCGTAATAAAATTTTGTTGTGCCAGCAGTTTTCCCCTTTTTGCTTAAATATTCTTTTTTCTCAAAATTTAAAATATTTCCTGCAAGAATAACAGAATTTTTCTCTTTTAAAATATTTTTAATGAACTCGGGAGCTGGATCAATTTCCTTTCCAAAAATTAAATCAACATCTTCTATTTTATATCTTGGTGTCTTCTTTTGGCTTAGGTGGCTTTCAAAAATCTTTTTCTTTTCGTTTTCAATAAAACTTTCTGTGTCAATTTCATCATCGCACGCAAGAAGCTCAACATCAAATTCGCTTATAAAATTCTTCTCCATATGCTTTTTGATGTTTTCTTCCAAATTCTTATTCTTATATAATTCAAAAAGTTTGCCACTAAGTTTAATTTTAATTGTTATAAAAAATTCGTTTCTCAAAATTTCAATATTTTCACTATTTAAAAAGGTGAAAACAGAACTATGAAATTTTTTTATATATCCTAATAGCTCTTGTCTGATTATATTTTCATCTAAATAGCTTTTTTTGAATTTAACGCTTATTTTTGAGTGCAAATTTAATGTTTTTTCAACAAATTTTACAATTTCTGCTTTATCTTCATCGCTTATTTCAACGTTATAAGGATATAGAAATTTTATTTCCAAAAACTTATTTTGTTTAAAAAAGACAACCTCATATAATTTTAAATATGAGAATTTATCCTTAAAGTTAAAATTAAGCTTTTGTAATAAATTTTCCATTATTCCTCAACTGAAATAGAGTAGCAACTATTAGAATCGTTTTGAACTTTAACATTTTCACTAATTCCAACGCCAGCAACAACAAAAACTTCATTTAAATAGGCAAGAACTGGAATATCGTCGCGCTTTCTAAGAGGAATTTTCTTTTGTGAAAGATATGTTTTTAATTTTTGTGTTCCACCACCAAATTTTGTAATATAGTCTCCTTCACGTCTATATCTCCATTCACAATTTGTTGGAAGATTTTTAGCATCTATATATAGATTATTTGATTTAAAATCACATTCTTTAACTTTTTTTACAGTGATTTTCCCAAAATTTTCAGCATTAAAGCTTCCGCTTTTAAACGCCCACGATGCAATTTTCTTTTCTTTTTGTTCGTTTGAAAGAGTTAAGAAGTCATATTCTTTAAGTGCAGTAACTCCCATTGGGAGTTTAAGTTTACTTGAATTTTGTCCAGAAATTGCAAGCGCTCTAATTAGATCTATATGTTTCTTCTCAATATCTTTATTAACTCCAATTTTTTGCATTGCTTTAAACACTATTCTTGAAGAGATTGCTGGCGAATTATTTAAATATGAGACTGGAATTTTAACAATTTTTTTGCTTTCAACAAAAATTGCGTCATCATAAATTAAGGAGTTAATATAGTCGTCATCTTCTTTGCAAATGTTTGCAAAATTATTTAGTGCTAAAACAGCGTTTGGCCATCTTTTTAAAAGCAGTGGCATAACATCATTTCTTAAATAGTTTCTTGAAAATTCGCTGTTAAAATTTGTTTCATCTTGCACATAAGGGATATCGTAGAAATTGATATACTTTTTGATTTCTTCTTTCGAAGTTTTAAGCATTGGCCTAATATACACACCTTCTGAAATAAAATCCATTCCTCCAGCACCAGCAACGCCACTTCCACGAAGAATGTGAAGAAGAACTGTTTCTGCTTGATCTTCCATGTGATGCGCAAGAGCAATTTTATCCACAATTCCCTTTTCAATG
>CAMEKL010000074.1 GCA_945921365.1 uncultured Bacillota bacterium | reverse complement strand
CTAATGGTTATATTATATATTTTTTCCAAAATAAAAACAAATAAAAATGAAATTTTGGCATAAAAAAACCACCATTTCGGTGATTTTTTAATTTATTTTTTTATCCAGCATAATTTATTGTTACGTTATTCAAATTTATATTTCCTTTAGGAATAGCGAGTTTATAAGAATAATCATTATTTACAGTATTTAGTGAATATCCGTCAACTGTTTCTCCAAGAACAATTGTTTTTCCATCAATTGTGATTGAACTTATAGTTTTCTTATATGTGTTAATTAAAATGAGTTTATCATAATTTACAGGAACATAAAAAATTTCGTCAGAACCCATCTGTTCTTCATATATAACCATTGAAGAACTTGCAGCGTTATTTGTAGATTCATAAGTTTCTGGGTTAACAATTGCAAAGTAAACAACATCATCTTTAACCCATTTAGATTTTTTAATTGTTGCTAAAACATTGTTTTCAACAAAAGAATAAGATAAGCTGAGTTCAGTTCCATTTTCCTTAACTATAACAGGTGTAATTGTTATATATTGAATTTCAGCTTGAGAAACATATTTTTCTTCTTCTCCATATGCATTCATCATGTCAAAGAATGAAGGAATATTAATTGTTAAAACACCCTGAAGATCTTCTTTTTCAGATTCACTAACATCAATAATGTCAATAGTGAATGTGCTTGAAGACGCTTGTTCTCCACGTGTTAATATTTTGTTTCCAATTTTTAATGACATGTTATCATAAACAGCTTTGAAATCTTCACTAAATGTATATCCCACAAGAATAAATTGACCATAGAATCCACCATTTGAATTAGTTTTAAGTGAAGTTGTTGATGGATCATAATAGTTATTATACATTTCATGGCCGTAAGGAAGTAAAAATTCTTTGTTATAGCCAGTTATGTCACAATCTTCCATAATAACAGTAAAACTGTCAAGTAAACATTCATACAAACTTATGTTTGATGTTTGTGAAACTTGTCCTTCAAAAAGTTCAATTTCAATATCGTAATCAGAAACGTCAAACATAACGATAGAATGCTTTGTTTCTTTATCATAATAGTTTAGTGTGGAATAATTACTTTCTTTAATGAAATCTGTTAAAACATAAGAATTGTCGTTCCAAATCTCAAAAAGAATTTTATCCCCATATTCAAAAATTTCTGAACTTGAGAATATTTCTTTAAGCTCTGCAAAAGTGTATTCAGTTTCAGCAACAACATCTCCAAATGAAACATTAGATTTGAAATGTGTTGAAGAAAGAATATTCTCTTCGACAGTTGAAGCATTATACCAGCTGAATGTCACCGTTGATGTCTTCTTCTTTGGACCATGAACAACACTGATTGTAAAGTCATTATTTGGAGCAACTATACCTTTTAATTCATATGACAGACTGTCTTGAGATTGAAAATCATTCTTGCCATATGAAACTCCGTTGCAAACAATTTCAAAATCTTCTGGCAAATAATAGCCTTGCAAAAGAATAAAAGAAATATCAAATGTTTTTCCAGCTTCAATTGCCTCTCTTGCGCCTTCGCTTTCGCTTGCAGTGTATGATGGCAAATTGAAAATAGATTCATAATCACCATAGTTATTAACTGTGAAGCCTTCTGTTTCACCTGTTATTGTAACATAAGAATACTTAGAACTATCATCTCCACAAGCAGCAAATAAAACTGTTGTTGGGATAACGAGAACTAGTGCAAGCATAAATAATATTATTTTTTTAATTTTTGTCATTTTAATCTCCCTTTTTTTGTTTTCTGAAATAGTATAACACAATTATTATTAAAAATAAAATCAAATTTAACAAATTAAACACTAAATTCGCAAATAAAATTTTGTGAAGTATAAACTTTTAAATTTGGATTTCTATACCCTTGCTCTAGGTTTACCCTATGAATTTGCAATTCATTTGAAAAATGTTTTGTATTATTTGTTATAAGGGGCAAGCCAAGAACAGCAGACTGAGCTAAGATAAGCGCATCATAGAAATTTTTTTGATAAGTGAAATGTGCACCTGGGATTGCAGGATTTTTCCCTTTTCCATATTCAACAGCAAGTCTGTAACACTCTCTTTCTTCCGACATAGTAAACTCTGCAAGAGTGCAATTACTTTTTAAAAATTTCATTGCAAGCCCACCATCAATATGATTTCCAGCAGCAACTTCAACAACAACCCTTGGAGTTACAACAAGTTCAACTTTTCCTTCTTTTACCGCATTTAAAAGTTTTTCAATGCTTTTAAATTCAGCTTCTCTTTCAGGCTTATACTTTTTGCCAGGTTTAACTCTTGAAAGAAAGATAACAATGTTAGTGTCTATAACAACTTTCTTTGGCTTCTGCATACAGACCTCCTAACCCTTAAGTTTCTTTGCAAGCTCTTGTTCTCTTCTCAAAATTTGCAAAACTTCTTCTTCAGTTATCTTTTCAAACTTTTTACTATCTTGCTCTCTTTTTCTTTTGCAGAAAGAAATCATTTCATTTTCCATAATGCTTTCTCCTTGTTTTGATTATAACATAATGAAAGTAGTTGTCAATATCGTTTTTACAAAAATGAAAAATGTGTTAGTATATATCATATGAAAATGAGGTTGCTCTCTCCTGCCGGAGAAATGGAAAGCTTAAAAATGGCAGTAACTTATGGTGCTGATGAAGTTTATTTGGGCGTTAAAAATTTTAATGCAAGAAATATTGAAGGATTTAGCCTAGAAACACTTAAAGAGGCAGTTAACTTTGCACATTTACATAATGTTAAAATTCACCTTGCTGTGAATATTCTTTTTAATGATGAAGAATTGCAAAACGCACTTAATCTTATTGTTGACGCTCATAACACTGGCGTTGATGCTTTTATTATTCAAGATTTAGGCCTTGCACATCTAATTCATAAAAATTACCCACAAATTGAAATGCACGCAAGCACTCAAATGGCAATTCATAACCTTGAGGGTGCAATTTTTGCTAAAAATCTAGGATTTAAACGAATTGTCCTTTCAAGAGAAACATCATTAGATGAAATTAAAAGGATAAAAGAAAATTGTGATACGCAAATTGAATATTTTGCACAAGGGGCACTCTGCGTTTGTTTTTCTGGAAATTGTTATATAAGCTCAAAACTATATTCTGCAAGTGGAAACAGAGGCAAATGCAAACAAGTTTGCCGTCTTCCATATAGCTTATTCAACGGCAAAAAACTAATAAAAAAAGGTTATCTTCTCTCAGCAAAAGATTTTAATATGTCAAAAAGGTTAAAAGACCTTGAAGACGCAGGAGTTGACGCAATTAAAATTGAAGGAAGAGCAAGAAGACCATTCTATGTTGCCG
>CAMEKL010000073.1 GCA_945921365.1 uncultured Bacillota bacterium | reverse complement strand
CCCCATGGTCCCAAACCACGTGCGCTACCAACTGCGCTACACCCCGAAACTCAAATTGCTCTCTTATATTACACTATTTTAATTTTAATGTCAACAATTTTAGAAATATTTTTTAACAAATTTATTTACTATTTTTAAAAATCATCTAATATGTTATTCATTATAACAACATCACCAGAAGTGATTATTCCAAGAGGCATTTCCTTTAACTCCCCACTCTTTGTGATTAAGATTGCGATAATCTTTCTATTTGAATAAAATATATTGAGTGCTTGTTCAATGCTTGCATTTGCATCGAGAACTTCATAGTATTTTACTGTTGTTTCCATACTTATGATGTTTTCTATTGGAGTTTCTTCAATGAATTCATCAACGCTCCCATTTTTTTCAATAACTTTTCCAAGAACATCTAAAATTCGTTGCCCATTTGCAATTCCAACAAGCTCACCCGCTTTATAAACTGGAATATTGCTAAACTCTGAAGAAGAAATAAGAGCAATAACATCTTTAATTGAAACATCATTTTGAACGCAAAGAACATCTTTATGACAAATCACATCAAGCGCTTTTGGAGGAGTTGTGATTTTTTCTGCAATTTTTTCAATTTTAACAACAACTTCATCATGAGGCTCAGCAATAACAAACTCTTCATTACTTCCGTGAATTATCGCATTTCTAAGCCTTCCAAAATCAATTAAATCATCTTCATATTTTCTAACAAGATAATTTAGCGGAACTGTGCGTCTCACAATATCCGCAAAGCTCATGCTTCGCTTTAAATTATGTTGCGTTCTAATTGCATAATCAATCTGATTATACGCATTTATGAACCTTCTTGCATTGCTTTCATTGTTCTTCATGATTATATTATATAAAATGTGTGAATTTTTAACAAACATTTTAACAATTTTGCTTTAAAAAATGCTTGCTTTTTTTTCCTATTTAAATATAATAGTTATTGTTGCACTAGATGGGGAGTTAGCGGTGCCCTGAACTTGCAATCCGCTATAGCAAGGTCGAATGGTTGGTGCGGGAAATAAATGTGTTTGGATGAACTTTTTAGTTCTATGATGAAATTAAGGTCTTATGCAATAACTTGCTGTGAACCATGTCAGGTCCTGACGGAAGCAGCATTAAGCAGATTTAGTTATGTGATGTAAGGTAGCTTTGGTGGAGTAGGATTAAAAGGTGGCTCTTATGTGTTTTTTAACAAGCCAACCGGTGCAATTTTTTTATGTCTTCTTTTTTACCTTAATTTTTGTTTTAAATTTGTTTTTAAATTCAAAATATAATGCCTGCACATTGCAAATTTTAAAGATGATGCAAAGCAGGACAAACATAGCCCCTCCAATAGAACATGAAATTGCAAGATTGAAAAAGAGAGGAATAAAGGTTGAAAGAACATTTGTTAAGAAATATGTTATGGCCATTGTTGGAACTGAAATTAAACAAAGTTTTAATATATGCTTCCAAATTAAAACTTTTATGTCAAGTTTTTTGTTTATCATTCTTAAATTTAACAAACTGGCAACAAAAACACAAATTCCCATTGCAAAAGGAAGTGCCCTTATTCCAATAAATTTTGGAAGGAAAATTATTCCAATAAACAAGAAAATTGAACCAATTAGATAATTAACGAAAGATTTAACTTCTTGCCCAAGTGCATTTAAAATTGCAGAAGTTATGTTAAGAAGCGCGAAAGGAAGCATAACCCATGCCGACGAAGAAAGCAGTTGTCCACTTTGGAGATTGTCAAAAAAGAAAAGCCCAATATTATCCCCTGCACCGATATATAATGGAATCAGTAAAAAAGTTATTAAAAGCGTGAAAATAATTGAAGAATTTATCCTATTTTTAACATATTCTTTATCTTTATTTGCCACAGCTGCAGATAAATCTGGAATAAGCACCATTGAAAGAGAGCCAACAAGCGTGATTGGAATAAAGAGAAGTGGAACAGTCATTCCCATCGCAACACCATATAAACTTAGTGCCTGGCTGTTTGTGTAGCCACTTGCAATCAATCTTGCGGGAAGAATAAGGGCAATGATTGGTTGGGCAAGACTTGAAGCAACTCTAACGCCAGTTACACCACTTGTTGATTTTAAAACTTGCTTATATACACTGCTTGGCTTTTTAAGCTTGCCACCTGATGTGAAATATAATATCATTGCAAGTATTGCGGAAAGCAAGCTTGCAATAGTGAGTGAAAGGCCGGCATTAACCATTGGAGTTAATGAGAAAAATGAAAAAGTTATCATAAAAACGCAAAGAAGAATTCTGATAACTTGCTCTGCAAGCTCTGTTAAACAAAAGGAAAAATAGTTTGAATGCCCCCACATTGCCCCACGAAAAACGCTGTAAACCCCTGCAAATAACACTGCAGGAAGAAGAATTAAGAGAATGGTGAAGCATCTTTCGTCTGCAAAAAGGCCTATAAACACACTTTTAAAAATTAGCACAATTAAAATTAAAACAAGCGAAGCGATTAAAGAAATTATAAGTGAAGTTGAAACAAGTTTTCCTTCACTTGTTTTATCTTTTTCTGCATGATATTTTGCAGTCATTTTTGAAATAACAACTGGAAGCCCAGACGAAACAACGGTTAAAAGAACCATAAAAACTGAAAGTGCAACTTGGTATAATCCAAGTTCCTCAACACTTAACGCTCTTGAAAGATAAATTCTAAATAAAAAACCAAGCGCTCTTGTTATGGCAGAAAATATTGTTACAAATGCAACCGTTTTAAAAAGTGATTTCAAAAATAACTCCTCTCTAAAATATATTAGAATCTTTTTTCATTTATAACAAATTTGTAAAGTTTTAAAAATAATTGAATATCAATATTATTGAGGTAAAAATGAAAATAAAACTTGATAACGATTATAAGCCTTGGTATTATAAAGTTAAAAAAAGTGATGAAGTTTTTAATAACAGAACTGAAAATGGAGAAGAATTTTTTGATTATGAAAACTTTTCAAAAAAGTTCAACTTTAATTTAGTTGAATTTAAAAAGCTTAATGGAAATTTAAAAAAAATTAAAGGTGGAGATATTTTAATAATTCCACCTTCATCAAAATATTGTCATATAGTTCAACCAACGGAAAATTTGGAAATTATTGCAAATAAATTTTCTGTTGATAAAAACGAAATCGCAAACAAAAACAACATAACTAGAACATTTATTGGTCAAAAATTGTTTTTATAGATATGCAAAAAAAACTCACTTTCGGTTAAGTTAAAGTGAGTTTTTATATTTTTATAAAACTGATTAAGCGATGATTGAAGAAACAACGCCTGAACCAACTGTTCTTCCGCCTTCACGGATAGCAAAACGT
>CAMEKL010000072.1 GCA_945921365.1 uncultured Bacillota bacterium | reverse complement strand
TCAATAGAACTCATAATATCACCTCTCTTATGTAAATTTTAACGATAAGTATAAACCCTCTTTCCATCAATATTTATGTAAATCTCATAAGTTGCAACACCATCAACATCAAAAGTTGGTGTGAATGTTGTGTTTTCATTTGCCTTATTTCTTTCAATTTTTAGTTCAAGTGTGTCACCCTTATTCAAACTGATTGTTGAGCCATCTGCAAGAAGTGTGTTTAAAGTTTCATAGTCTTTCAGCATGTAATAAGTTGTTAAACCAATAAATAAACATGCAATTAAAACAGCAATATAAACAAGTAATCTTTTTGCTCTCATATATTTTCTCCTCTGGCATTGAGTATAAATCAAACTCTCCATTTTGTCAATATCTAAATTTAAATTATTTAATTGGAATTAGGTTCATCATTTCATCAAGTGAATCAGATTGCAAGAACGCATCTGGAACACGACCAACAATAACACTCTCACAAACAAGAACTTCCGATTCTGTTGTTATTTTTTGATTTGCTGTTGGCAAAATAACGCTAATTGAAGATGAAACAACAACATAAATTTTATGAATTGTCTGATTAACTCCAGCAGAAGAAAATTCACTTCTAAAATTTGCCGAAATTGCTCCAATTGGCACAACATTAACTCTCACGCCTGGACCTTTTCCTGCAAGAAGTGGAAATCCACTGAATGTGCCAAGCGGAATGTCAATTCCTTGCTCTCCAATCATGTCTAAATTTTCTTGCGAAATTCTTGCAAGTTTTCTCGCTAGTTGGTTTATTTGCACAGTATTGGCTGAAATCATGGTGATATTTTCTTCTTTGTCTTTTGAAATGTTTATAATTGAACCGTAAACATCTTCTTTGCAAACAATTTCATAAATTGCATTGCCAACCGCTTTTTTGGCAAGTGCCTTAACTTTTGCTTCACTGGTCTGCAAAATTATTGGATTTATAACATAGTTTATGTATAAAAGCACTCCAATAATGAGCAATAAAAAAATAGCAACAAACATCCCCGCTTTTTGCCTGTGAGTTAATTTGCGACTATTTTTACATCTTCTCACATAGTTTATATATGCTATTGTGAAAAATAAATTTCTAATTTAAACTTTTAATTTCAGTTACAATCCCCATTTCTTCAACACTAAAAGGTTTGTATGTTCCTCTTGAAATATTTCCAAGAACAAATGGGCCAACGCTGACGCGCTTTAAGAGAACTATGTCTTTGCCGATTGCCTCAAACATTCTTCTAATCTGTCTGTTTTTGCCTTCATGGATTACAACTGAAAGTCTTGTAATTTTTCCATCAAACTTAATTGCCTTAACTTTTGCTTTTGGAAGCTTATTCCCATCTTTTTCAACAACGCCGTTTCTTAAAACTGCAAGTTCGCTTTCTAAAATTTTGCCTTCAATTGTAACAATATATTCCTTTTCAATTTCAAAGCTTGGGTGTGAAAGCTTCTTTGCAAAATCTCCATCGTTTGTGAGCAGAATAAGGCCTTCGGTGTTATAGTCTAGCCTTCCAACAGAAAAGAGCCTTCCCTCTTTTGGTAGAAGTTCATAGATTGTTTTTCTGCCTTTCTCATCACTTGCAGAACAAATATACCCTTTTGGCTTGTTGAGTTTATAATAGACAAACTCGTTGGAAATTTTTATAGTATTACCATTGTAGATAACAACGTCTTTATTTTCATCAATGCTATCTCCAACATTTGCAATTCGTCCATTTACTGTGATTTTGCCATGAGCAATAAGGTTATCACATTTTCTTCTTGAAGCAACACCTGCCGTGCTTAAAAATTTATTTAATCTCATTTTTCTTCCTTAGTTATAAATTCCAGTTATCCACCACTTCCCATATTTTATCTAAATATTTTATGGATTTAACTTCACTTATTGTATAAATTTTTTCACTAAAAAGCAAGTCATTATTTAAATATATTTCCAAATTTCCAACTTCTTGTTCTTTTTTTATTGGTGCCTCCAAACTTTCTGAACAATTTTTAACAATTTTTATGTTTGAATATTCTTCATCTGAAAGTGGATAAGAAAAAGCTTTTTTTGTTAAAGTTTCAACATATTTTTTTTCTCCGCTTGTAACAGCAATTTTTTCACCAATTTCAAACTCTTTTAAAATTTCTCTCATCTTATACTTGTTAAAGCACTTCTCAAGAAGTTTTGAGCAATCCTCAAACATTGGCCCACATGAAAGAACAACACAAACTAAGGTCATTCCATCTCTTTCAGCCGAGCCAACAAAACACCTGCCAGCGTTGTCTGTAAATCCAGTTTTTACACCATTACAGCCATCAAAAGTTCTTAAAAGTTTGTTCTTGTTTGAAAGAAATCTTGGCTCGTCAGCTTTGCTTCCTTTAACCCTAACGTTTTTTGTTGAAACAATATCTTTAAAATCTTTATGTTTCATGGCTTCTGCTGTTATTATTGCAAGGTCATAGGCGGAGGTGTAATGACCTTCTGCATCGAGCCCATGCGGATTTGCAAAATGTGTGTTTTTAAGCCCGAGCGCCTGCGCCTTTTCATTCATCATTTTAACAAAATTTTCTTCACTTCCTCCAACATAGTATGCAAGTGCCATTGCTGCATCATTTCCAGATGGAAGCATAAGACCATAGAGCAGTTCTCTAACAGAAAGTTTTTCTCCCTTCCTTAAATACATACTTGTGCCTTCAATTCCAACTGCATTATCGTGAATAAGGACAACTTCATCAAGGTTAGGAACCTTTTCAACGCATATAAGTGCTGTCATAATTTTTGTTGTGCTTGCCATTGCTCGCTGATCGTTCATGTTTTTATTCAAAAGAACTCTGCCAGTTGACGCTTCAATTACAACCATCGCTTTTGCAGATGTTTCACTATCGGCATAAACTTTATATTTTGGAAGAAGAAAAGATGAAAAAACAAAACTAATGGCTAAAATCAAGTTCAAAGCAAACAGAAAAAAAATTAACAATTTATTTTTTTGCATAATTTCTCCTATTTTTTTATTATCTTATCTTTCAATGTTTCAGCAAATTTAAATGCCTTAGCCATAATTTCTTCACTTATAAGTGCACTTTCTGTTGAAACAAATTTTATTTCACTCGGAGTGTTGACAATGAAGCCAACTGGTGAAATAGAGACGCCACCAGATGACCCACCAGCCATTGGATAGTTTGTTGCAACACGGCGATTGCTTAAATCTGCATATTCTCCGCCACCAATAACAAAACCAACAGTGAGTTTTGAAACTGGGATTATGCTTGTTCCGTCTGGAAGATAAGTTGTTTCACCAAAAATTGTTGAATTATCTGTTAAAACTCTTAAGTTTGCCATCGTTTGTTCAATTAAGTTTGTAATTGACGTATTATTTTGGTATTCTATCATTTTTCACCTCT
>CAMEKL010000071.1 GCA_945921365.1 uncultured Bacillota bacterium | reverse complement strand
GCAGTTATGCCTGAACATAGGCAAGAGAGCAAGGTATCGCTTGAAAGCCTTGTGTCTTTGCCAACAACAATTAAATTTTTTTCATTTTCTCTTTCAAAAACTTTTGCAACTGCTTTTCCTATATCGTATGCTAACTTTGGAGAAATATCTTCATTCCAAATTCCTCTGATGCCGTCTGTTCCAAAAAGTTTTTTCAAAACTAACTCCCAAAATTCTTGAATATATAATCATTGATATTTATGGAAGCAATAGCACCATCACTCTCTGCTGTTACAATCTGCCTAAGTTGTTTTTTCCTAACATCTCCAGCAGCATAAACACCAGGGATTGAAGTTTCCATTCTTTCGTTTGTTATAATATATCCGTTTTTGTCAAGTTCAATTTCGCCAGCGAACATTTCAGTGTCTGGCTTTCTTCCAATTGCAATAAAAAGCGCATCAACATCAAGAGTTGTTCTCTCTTTTGTTATTAAGTTAACAAGTTTTAAACTTTCAAGTTTATCTTCGCCAACAATCTCTTCAATTGCCGTGTTATATAAAATTTTAAAGTTATTATTTTTGCTTGCAAGTGTTTCAACTTGATTAACTAAAATATTCTCGCCACGAAAAACATCTTTTCTGTGAATGATATAAACTTCACTTGCAAGACCAGAGAGATGAATTGAGTCTTCAAGAGAAGAATTTCCTCCGCCAACAATTGCAACTCGTTTGCCTTTAAATAAATTGCCATCACAGGTTGCACAATAACTTATTCCACGCCCAAGAAGCTTTTTCTCGTTTGGAAGATTAAGTTGTTTTGCTGATGCCCCTAAACATAATATGATTGTTTTGCCCTCAAAAGTTCCTTCGTGAGTTCTAACTTTTTTAATTTTATCTTTAGCTTGAATATCCAAAACTTCACTGTAAACAATCTCAACGCCAAGAGATTTTGCATGGTCAAGCATAAGTTCAGCAAGCTCTCCCCCAGTTATTTTCTTAATTCCCGGGTAGTTTTCAACAACAGTTGTGTATGCAACTTGACCACCAATAACCATCTTTTCAATTAAAAGCACCTTTTTTCCAGCGCGAATTGAATAGATTGAAGCTGTGAGCCCAGCAGGACCACCACCAACAATAATCACATCATAAAGCATAAAACACCCCCTAACAATTAACTCTTCTATCTTTTCCTTTATAGCATAAAACTAAACCCGTTTGCTTGTTCATAACTCTAGAAAAAATGCGTTCTCCATATCTCTCCAAAATTTCATCAGGCATAAGATTTGTGTTAATAACAACCGCTTTTCCACTAATTAGTCTTTCATTCAAAACAAGGTATAAATAATTTAATGTTATATTTCTAAAAATTGGTTCTGTGCCAAGGTCGTCAATGAACAAAACTTCCGCAGAAAGAAGCAGATCCAAAATTTCTTTATTGTTTGTTCTACAAAACTCAGAAAATAAATTATTCAAATTAAATGCAGTTGTAAAATAAACAAAAACATTTTTCTTTATAAGCTCATTTGCCATTGCTTCGCAAAGGAAAGTTTTACCAACCCCCATTTCCCCAGAAAGAAAAATTGATTTAGATTTAACATTGGGAAAATTTTCACACCAAGCCTTCATCTTATCAAACAATATTTTTTCTTCGTCTGAAAAAAGTTTTGCGTCATCAAAAGAAAAGTCACTTGCCATTCCACTTTCTTCTTTTAAAATTTGATTTATAACTCGTTTTTTGCACTCACAGTTTTTTCCGTTTATTATTCCTGTGTCAGAACATTTTGGGCAAAAATAATTTGTTTTTAGATTTAATTTTAATTTTTTTAATAAAAAATCTTTATTTTTTTGTATTTTTTCAAGATTTTCTCTTAATTTATTAGAATTTTTTTCTTCAAATTCAATTTTTGCAATTTCAATAATAAGCGAATTTTCTTCCTTTTCAAGAGATAAAAAGTTTTCATTTTTTCTTGCCAAAGATAAATTTTGCAGTGCATTATCTTCTGCAATTTTTTTTCTTTCCTTTAAAACTTTATTCGCTTTTTTATCTATATCAAAAATCAAATTTCCACTTCCTCTAAATTATCAAAAAGATTTTCAAGGTCTTTTTTAGAATATTCTCTTTCTAGTTTAAGCTTTTCACGCTTTTTATTTTCTGTGCCAACAAAGTCGAGCTTAAAATTTTTTGCATCTTCAAGTTTTGAAATTTTATTTTCATGCCACCTTGCCAAAATTTTATTCATATATTCCATCGCATATGATTTTCCTTCAGCAAGAGAAGTTGCATAGTCTATTAGTTCTTCAGAAATAAGCCAATCTTTAACCCACGTTTTATAGTTATTTCTATCCCAAAGATTAACATTTCTATTTATGCCAAGTTTTTCTAGAATTTCTTTAATCTTATCGTCTTGTGCAATAGCTTCATTTAAAAATTCATCAATTGACTCTTTTGAAATCAAACCAAGTTTATAGAATTTTTTAATTTTCGCATCCATATTCTCAAGTGTTCTAATAGATGACTTAAAGCATAAACTTGCAATCGATAAAATTGCATCATTATAAAAACCAAGGTTTTTCCATTCTCTTATATACCCTTCAACAACGGGAGTTAAATCTGAGTAATAAGTGCCAAGTGTTTTAACAACATCCTTTGCAAGTTCAAAAAACTCTTGACTTCTGTTTTCAAAGTTTTCTATTTCAACTTCACTTTGAAGATGATTTTCAAAATATTTGGTTAAAATTTCATCTAATTTTTCAAAATTTAAGCTTTTTGTTGATTTTTTATGCTTTTTTACTGCAAAAATAATTGTTTCAAAATTAAATTCAAATTTGTTTTTCCATTTTAAAAGCAAATCTTTCTCTTCAACGTATGCAAAACGCCTAATTCCCATTGCTTTCAAAAGCTCTTTCATTTCATCTGAATATGCTTCATAGGAAATGAGCCTTTCTTCAACCTCGCTTACAGTGTGAATGTTTTCATAAGCCCAATTTTTTGCAACTGTTATAATATATTTATAGCCAACATTTTCACCTTTAAGGTTTGCACAATATTTAATTATCATTAAAAGTGCCTCAGGTTCTATATGTAAGCTTTCAATGAGAGAATAATATTCCGAAAACTCAACTGGATTTATCATCCTGCCTGAAATTATCTCTTGAAGTTTAACGTTAAAATCTTTGTATTTATCTTCTTTAAACTTTTTTGCACCAGTTATAACATTTTTAACAGGAACATATCTAATTTCAACTGGAACAACATTCAAAATTTGAACTAAACCTTGCTCTTCCCAATATTTAAAATATTCCAAAATATCTTCTTCACTTATTTTTAAAACTTTTGAAAAGCTTTCAAGAGTGTTGTCATATGCACTGGCATTTGAGCATTTATATAGCCCATAGAGATAAACTTTTACGGCATTTTCCGGC
>CAMEKL010000070.1 GCA_945921365.1 uncultured Bacillota bacterium | reverse complement strand
AACAAGATAATATCGAGTAAAAGAAAGAGGTAGCCCGCACCAGCGTTTTCTATCTTTCCAAAGAATTTTTGTGTTTTTTCCAAATTGTTTTGTGTTCATAAAATCTCCACACTTTTTTATAGCACAAAAATTGTTTTTTGTAAATAATTTTTGCAGTAAAATAAATTAAGATTGACATTTATTCAAAATTATTCTAAAATTAAGTTTGGAGAAAAGTATGAGAAAAGTTATTTCAATCATTTTAATATTGGCTCTTTTGGGTGGTGGAGGATTTTGCCTTTACTGGTTTGTTTTTAGAAAAACTAATGATGGCGGATATCTTTCGAATAGAGAAACACTTTTTGTTGTTCAAAATGTTTTAGAAAATAATGGAATAAATTTAGACGAATATATAGATAATGCTGGAAAAATTTCCTACACAAATAAATCAACAAATGCTGTTGTTTATGCTGATGGTGAGAGAGAAAGCCTAACAGAAAAATTTTCTGAAAAATTAACTGCAACAACTGAAGATATTTCTGTTTCTTCAAAAACTTCATTTGATAATTATTCCAACATTATCGTTGATGCGTGGAAGATGTTATATTCACATGTTTTTGGCAAAATTGGCATCGCTCAAAATGTGTGGTATGAATTTGACACATACAAAACAATTGTTGAAAACGGAACTAAAAAAGAAGTTGTTGATAATAGAGAGTATTTTAAAATTTATTCTAACGAAAAAAGCGAAGTTTTGATTTCATATTTTAACAAAAATGAAAAAACTCTTAAAGAAGTTTTAATTGATTATGATTTAAGAAACACAGATATATCATATCGATTGATTGCAAAAGAAACAAAAATCACCGATGACGCGTCTGGAAAATATGTTTATAGTTATTTTAGTATGCAAAAGCTAAACACAACAATTTCACACAGCGAAGACGTTTCATATTGTTCAAACGAAAAATACATTGCAATTTCAGACACAGCTTTTAATGTTAACGCAAGCAAATTTTCACTTTTAACAGACGATATGATGTATGTGAGTGAAAATGGAGACGAAGATTTTAAAACGCAAGTGTTCACTTACCTTGTTGAGAGATATGATTTAACATTCTTTTCTTTTGAAAAAATAGAAAATGTTAAAACAGAAATGGCAAAAAAACTTTTAGAATTTAAAAAATAATTTGCGTTTTTGGCTTGACAAAAAATTACTTGCATGATAGAATATGCCCAGCAATTTGAATTATGCAAGTTGAACTGCAAGTTATTCTTGCGGGAAAGCGAAAAGGCTTTTGGTGGTAAAAGGGCAAGTCTACGGACTGAGTGTGCATCTTAATCGCCGTTAAAACTTTTGTTATGCTTACTTAACTTGCAACAATGTTGCAAGTTTTTTTTGCTCATTTTAAATTGCAAAAAATTTTGTAAGGAGGAAAAAATGCCAACAATTAACCAACTTGTTAAACAAGGAAGAAAAACTTTTGAAAAGAAAAGTAAATCACCACTTCTAAACGAGTGTCCTCAAAAGAGAGGAGTTTGTCTTTTGGTTAAAACAACATCACCAAAAAAACCTAACTCAGCTCTTAGAAAAATTGCCAGAGTTAAACTTTCAAACGGCTCTGAAGCAACTGTTTACATTCCAGGAATTGGTCACAACCTTCAAGAGCACAGCGTTGTTTTAGTTCGTGGCGGAAGAGTAAAAGACCTTCCAGGTGTTAGATATCACATTATCCGTGGAACATTAGACACTGCTGGTGTTGCTAAGAGAAATCAAGCAAGATCAAAATACGGCGCTAAACGCCCAAAGAAGTAAAATAAAAATAAATTTTAATAGGAGGAAAATATGCCAAGAAGAAATAGTGCCGTTAAAAGAGATGTTCTTCCAGATCCAATCTATAACAGCAAAGTTGTAACAAAACTCATCAACCAAGTTATGTTAGATGGAAAAAGAGGATTAGCTCAATCAATTGTTTATGGCGCATTCAACAAAGTTAAAGAAAAAACTGGTCTTGATGCTATGGACGCTTTCAATCAAGCACTTGAAAATGTTAAACCACTTTTGGAAACAAAAGGTAGAAGAGTTGGTGGCGCAACATATCAAGTTCCAATGGAAATTAGACCAGAACGTCGTCAAACACTTGCAATTAGATGGATTGTTATGTTCTCTAGAAATAGAAATGGAGAAAGAACAATGGAAGAAAAACTTGCTGGCGAGATTATAGACGCATACAACAACACAGGTGCATCAGTTAAACGTAAAGAAGAAATGCACAGAATGGCAGAAGCAAACAAAGCTTTCGCACATTATAGATGGTAAAATTAAGGTGCTTGTATGGACGAAATTGAAGATAAAAAATCTCAAAATGAAAGCAAAAGTGCTGATGATGCAAACAATTCTAAAATGGAAGAAGAGAGCGTCAATTATATTTTAGAGCTTGCGAAAGAGATTACAGAACTTAAAAAGATAAAAAAACGCCTTCAAGCACAAATAAATTTTTCAAAAAAAGGGAAATCTTCTAAAGAAGAAAACCCTCAAAAAGAGGGCGATAGCCCAGAATTATAAAAAGGAGTAAAAAATGGCAGAAGATTTACATTTGACCAGAAACGTTGGTATTATGGCTCACATTGATGCTGGTAAAACAACAACAACTGAAAGAATTTTGTTCTATACAGGCAAAAGTCATAAAATCGGCGAAGTTCACGATGGTCAAGCAACAATGGACTGGATGGTTCAAGAGCAAGAAAGAGGAATCACAATCACTTCCGCTTGTACAACTTGTCAATGGCATGGTCATAAAATTAACATTATTGACACACCAGGACACGTTGACTTCACAATTGAAGTTCTTCGTTCATTAAAAGTTCTTGATGGTGCTGTTCTTGTTTTAAGTGCTAGGGATAAAGTTCAACCACAAACAGAAACAGTTTGGCGTCAAGCAAATGAATGTAAAGTTCCAGTTATCATTTATGTTAATAAAATGGATAGAGACGACGCTTATTTTGATAAATGCGTAGACTCAGTTAGAGAAAGACTTCACACAACTCCACTTCCTCTTCAAATGCCAATTGGAATGGCTGAAAACTTCCAAGGTGTGATCGACCTTTTGAAGATGAAAGCATACCTTCCAGAAGACGAAATGGGAAAGATTATTGATGAAGTTGAAATTCCAGATGAATATAAAGCAGAAGCACAGAAGAGACACGATGCTCTTATTGAAGCAATTGTTGAAACAGATGACGCTCTTCTTGAAAGATATTTCGAAGGCGAAGAAATTTCAATGGACGAACTTAAAAAAGCAATTAGAAATGCAACAATTTCTAAGAAAGTCACACCAATGCTTTGCGGTTCATCATATAAGAACAAAGGTGTTCAAAACTTGTTAGACGCAATGGTTGACTACCTTCCATCTCCTCTTGATATTCCTGCAATTAAGGGAA
>CAMEKL010000069.1 GCA_945921365.1 uncultured Bacillota bacterium | reverse complement strand
AGGAAGTGGAAAAACTTCAATTGCGCTTCATAGAAGTGCATATCTTCTATATTCGATGAGAAAAAATCTTGCATCTAATAACATTTTAGTTATTTCTCCAAATGAACAATTTTCTGCTTACATTGAAAATGTGCTTCCAGAACTAGCAGAAAATTCCATTTCAAGCAAAGTATTCTTAGATTTTGCAAAGGAATTTTTAAAGATTAAAACAGAAAATCAAATTGATAATTTTGAAAGGCTTAAAAATCTTTCTGAAAAAGAATTAGAGGATTATAACTATAAAAATTCGTTTGAGTTTTTATCCGATTTAAAAAAGTTTTTAGTTGCAAACGAAAACTTGTTTTTTGCGAAAGATTTCATTTTAGGAAAAGACAAAATTGAAAAAGAAAAGCTTTCAAAACTTTACTATGAAACATATAAAAATCTAAAACCATGTGAAAGGTTGGAAAATATAGCTTATGTTATTTGCGAAGAACTCAATTTGCCAGATGTTGTTTATGACAGAGTTAAAACAAATGTTTACAAAATGTTAGATTTCAACTTGATTGAGTTATATAATAAATTCCTTTTAGAGAACAAAAAATTTAATAAAAATCAAGCTTGTGATTTAAAAAATATACAAAATGAAGACTTAGCACCACTTATTTTAGTAAAAAGCTATTTTGAAAAACTGAAGAAAGATGATGAAACAAAACTTGTTGTGTTAGACGAGTTTGAGAACTATTCTGCATGCGAGTTTGAATTCTTTAAAGAATTATTTGATGCAAAGTTTATCATCGTTGGCGATGTAATCCAATCTATATTCAAAAAACTAGATTCAAAATTTTTAAAGAGTCTTGCAGATATGTTTAACGCAAAAACAATTTCACTTGGAAAGTGTTATAGGTCCACAGTGCAAATTGCAACCTTCAACAATAAACTAAAAAACTTAGATTTTGAGTGTATTGACCGTGATGGCGAAGAAGTTGAAACAATTTTAAAAGAAAACTTAACAAGCAAACTTTATGCTTTAAAAGAAAATTTTTCAACAATTGCAGTGATCTTTAAAAACAACAGTGATGCAGAAGAGTTTGCTTTGCAAAATAGGAATTTAAATATTTCACTAAACACTTTTGAAAATGGAAAAATTTTAGTTTCAAACGTGCCAAATGTTCAAGGCTTAGAGTTTGATTGCGTGGTTGTTGCAGACTATAGTAAATTCAAAAGCGAAATTGAAAAAAATATGTTATATAACATCACAACAAGAGCAACGAGCAAGTTGGTTCTGTGTGTTGACAATATATAGTTAAAGGTGTAATATAAAAATATGATAATAGATAATGAACTTATAAATTTAAAGGACTGCGAAAAAGACTTCTTATATATTAAGGAGTGTCTTTGACCCGGAAAAAATTGCTGGGCAGATTGAATCTCTAAAAAAAGAACAAGAAAAAGAAGATTTTTGGCTCAACCTATCTTTTGCGCAAAAAGTTGGAAAAGAATTGGGCGCCTTAGAAGAAATTTTAAATAAGATAATCAAACTTAAAAGCAAAATCAAAGATTTATATGACTTTCTTGATATTTTGTCTGAATCTCCAGATAGTGAAACAAAAGAATTTTATGACGAATTTAAAAAGCAGTTTGAAGAAGCAAAAAATGAAATTTCAGATTTAAAAATTCAAACAATGCTTTCTGGAAAATATGATGCAAATAATGCCATAATAACAATCCATGCAGGAGCAGGCGGAACAGAAGCGCAAGACTGGGCAGATATGCTTTTTAGAATGTATACAATGTATGCAGAAAAACAAGGATATAAAATTTCTGTTTTAAATTACCTTGCTGGTGATGAAGCTGGAATTAAAGGTGTTACATTCATGATTGAAGGCGAAAATGCCTATGGTTATTTGAAATGTGAAAAAGGCGTTCACAGGCTTGTTAGAATCTCTCCTTTTGATGCAAATGCAAGAAGACACACAAGTTTTGCAAGTGTTGAAGTTATGCCAGAAATTGAAGAGGCGGCGGACATTGAAATTAGGCCAGAAGATTTGAAGGTGGACACTTTTAGAAGTAGTGGTGCTGGTGGACAGCATATCAACAAAACTGAGTCTGCAATCAGAATAACTCATATTCCAACGGGAATTGTTGTTGCTTGTCAAACAGAGCGTTCTCAAGTTCAAAACAGAGAAACTTGCATGAAAATGCTTATGAGTAAACTTGTTGAAAAACGCGAAGCAGAAGAAATGGAAAAACTTTCTTCAATTCGTGGAGAGCTTAAAAAAATTGAGTGGGGAAGCCAAATTCGTTCATATGTTTTCCACCCATACACAATGGTTAAAGATCACAGAACGAATTATGAAACAAGTGACATTTTTGGTGTTATGAATGGAAATATTCAGCAATTTATTACAGATTATCTTATAAAAAGCAATAAGCCAAAGGAGGATTAGTTGTGAGATTATATACAGTTATTGGAAATGATTTGTATTTAAAACAGGTTGTTTTAAACGATGCTATAAATGCCAGCATCTCTCCAAGAGATTTTAAACATGACACTTTTAATAGTGAAATGTCTTCTTATCTTGACAGATTTCTTTACTACACAAATAGAGAAAGTTGGGATTGTGATGCAATTGTTGCATACACAACAAAGCCAAGCTATAAAGCAAGTTATCTTGCAAATAATGAAGTTTTAATTTCTTTTGAAATTGACGAAAAAGATGTTCTTCTTGCTGACTATGGAAGATATTTGGAATACACATATCAGGTTGACAAAGTTGAGAACAATATGGTGAAATCTGAAATTATTGCAAATAGGCTAAAAAAATATTTTAGCAATGTTGAACAGCATGTTTTAGAAATTGATAATTTTTTTGATGCGATTGGTTTTGTTAAAGAAATCCCTTGCAGCTGCATCAAACTTGCATATGTAAATAAAAACAACCCAATTGTGCAACTTCTTCAAAAGAATAAAAACAAAATGTTTAGGCGTATTCCAATGCTATATTTAGGCAAAGGAAATGGTAAAGTTAAAGAACTTTTAAAACATAAACCACAAAATATAAGTGATAGCAGCAAAAAACTTTTAAAAAGTGTAGAGAGGCAAGACAATGTATTTTGATGTTGCAAAAGAAAAGTTTGATAAACTTAAAACAAAAGATAACGTTGTTGTTCTTTCAATTGAAAGTTCTTGTGATGAAACTTCCATTGCTGTTGTTAAAAATGGCAGGGAAGTTCTCTCAAACGTTGTTGCAAGTCAAATTGAAATTCACAGGCTTTATGGTGGAGTTGTTCCAGAAATTGCTTCAAGGAATCACATAAGCGCAATTTCAAAAGTTTACAAAGAGGCACTTGAACAGGCAAAAATAACAGAAAAAGACATTGATGCAATTGCGGTAACTTATGGAGCTGGGCTTGTTGGAGCGCTTATGGTTGGAGTGACCTTTG
>CAMEKL010000068.1 GCA_945921365.1 uncultured Bacillota bacterium | reverse complement strand
GTTTCAATATTCTTTCAAATAAACTTTTCGTTTTTTGTTATGTCCATCTTTTTGTTTGTTGGAACAATTGAAGGAAAATTTCAAGGAAAATATAGCCCACTATTTTATGAGTTTTCATTTTCAAAGAAACAAGATGTTTGTGATGTTAAAAATTTTTACGCAAGTTTGGAAACTCCGCTCTATAAGATTTTGCCAAAACTCAATAAGCACAAATATAATCTAATTTATATATCTCTTCCAAATGGTAAAATAAAAGTTATTGATGAAAGAAATTTAGAAAAGATTTGCATTTCAAACTCTTTACAAAGTTCTTTAAAAAAATGCTTAAAAATTGAATAATGCTTTGCGAAAAAAAGCAAAAGAAGATATAATCAAACTATGATTAGGAAACTTGAAGAAAAAGATTTGCAAGAATTATATAATCTTTCAACTGAAACTTTTAAAAATGAAAGTTGGAATAAAGAACAATTTCAAAATGCAATAAAACTAAACTTTTGCATTGGTTTTTTTTGTGAAGAAAAACTCGTTTCTTTTTTAATTGCAGAAAATTTGATTGACGATTTTAACATTCTTCTAATTGCAACAAAAGAAAAATTTAAAAACAAGGGCATTGCAAGCAGTCTTATAAAAATGCTTGAAAATGAGTGTAAAATTTTTAAGATTAACAAAATTTGGCTAGAAGTAAAAAGTTCAAATTTGGGTGCACAAAAGTTTTATGAAAAACATTATTTCAAACAGATTTATGTTAGAAAAAAATATTATAATAACGGCGAAGATGCAATAATATTTGAAAAAATTGTTAAATAGTAATTAAAAATAAGATGGCATTTTCCCCATCTTTTAATATTTTTCAACTATATTTTATCCTTTATTTGCTTCAGCTTGACTTGGCCTTATGTAAAGTGGAAGAAGTTTGTCTTCTTCAACAAATTCCTTTTTCTCAAATTTGGTTATTGCAACTTCAAGAAGGTTTTCACAATTTAAGTCAACAACCGTGATTTCTTTTTTTTCAATATCACTATCTGAAACCACATCTTCAAGAGAGAGCATTTCTTCTTTTGAAATAAGTTTTGCAGAGCTTGTTGCTGTGTTATTTTCAAAAATTTGATGATAAAACAAGTTTGAAAGAGCATCAATAACAATATTTGCTTTTTCTGTGTTGTTTTTATAAAATTTGTTTGCAATAAGTTCAAAACTTGTGATGCCTATGCATTTTATGTTTGTAAAAACATTTAAAAAAGCTTTAACTGTTGCAATTGAAATTCTAAGCCCTGTGAAAGAGCCCGGCCCAATATTTACAGCGATTGCATCTAAATCTTTAATGGATAAGTTGTTTAAAGAGAGCAACTTTTCAATTTCTGGAAGAAGATTCTCTGAATGCTTCATGCTTGAATCAAGTGTTTTATAAATTTTTTTATCTTCACAAAGAAGTGCAAGTTGTGCGTTAATGTTTGCAGTGTTAATTGCTAAGATTTTCATTTGATTTCCTCCACGCATATTTCTCTTTTTGCTTCATCAACTTTTTTGAGCGATATTTTAACGAAAGGTTTAGGAATAAGGCCTGGCACATTTTCCGCCCACTCCACCAAATTGAAGTTTGTTTTATCTGCAAAATATTCAAAGAAACCAAGCTCATATGCCTCATCTGCGCTTGAAAGTCTGTACATATCAAAGTGACGAAGTTTACAATCTTTGCCCATATATTCGTTCATTATTGTAAAAGTTGGGCTTGTAACATTTTCTTTTATTTTAAGCCCAAGAGCGAAGCCCTTTGTGAATGTTGTTTTTCCAGCACCTAAATCACCAGAAAGGCAAATTGTGCATGGGGTAAACTTTTTTGCAAGTTGTTTTGCAAATTCCATTGTTTCTTCTGCGCTGTTTGTTGTTATTTTCATATAAAAGAATATACCACAAAAAAAAATATATAACAATGATTTTAAAAAAAATATAAAATGTGTTAAGATATCTTTATGAGAGTTATCGCAGGAGAATTTAAAGGCAGAAACTTAAATTTTGTTTCAACAGAAATATTAAGACCCACAGCAGATGTTGTTAAAGAAGCACTTTTCACAAAGCTTTCTTTCTTTTTTCCTATTGACGCTTTTTTAGATTTGTTTTCCGGAACAGGCAGCATTGGGATTGAAGCTCTATCAAGAGGTGCAAAAAAGGTGTTTTTTGTTGAAAAAAACAGAAATCATGCCATCATTATTGAAAACAACTTAAAAGCGTTAAAAATTGACTATGATAAAAACAATTTAAATTCCACAAAGCGTGCAGTTTTATTTGTTGGGGACTTTGAAACTTTTCTTCAGAGTGTGAACGAAAAATTTGACATAATTTTTGTTGACCCTCCATATAAAAGTGATTTTTATGACAGCTCATTGAATATAATAAAAGAGAGAAATATTCTTGCAGATGATGGGGTTATTGTTTTGGAACATGACGCTAACAAGAAAATTGAAAATGAAGATTTTGAAATTTCTTGTCAGAAAAAATATGGAAAGCGCTGTTTGACATATTTAATAGAAGAGTGAAATTGTTTAAAAATAACAAAAATAAAAAAACTTTTATAAAACTATTTACAAAACAAAAATTTTTCATGTATAATAAAAATATTATTAAACAACATAAACAAGGAGGGCGAAATGGAAGAAAATAAATCAACGATTTCAAGCGAAGATTTGTGGACAATTTTCACATCATGCCCACTTGAAAAAGGTTCCATAGTTGTTTATCATGAATATGTTCTGGCAAAAGAAAGAGAGAAAAGTTTAAAAAAAGAGCAAAATAACAAGATAAATCAAAATGATTTTCAAATGTAAAAATAAAATAGCAAAAAATTTGCTATTTTTTTTGTTTTTTAATATCATAAAAACATGGAATGCATTGTTAAAGGGATTGTTCTTGGCGGAGTAACCTATAAAGATAAAGACAAAATTTTGTCTGTTTTTTCACTTGAAAAAGGGCTCATTTCCTGCAAACTTATTGGTGTTTTAAAGGAAAATGCAAAACTTAAAGCAGTTAAAGAGCCTTTTTGTTTTGCCGAATTTGTTTTAACAGGCAAAAATTCAAATTTTTACACAATTCCTTCAGCAAACATAATTGACAGTTTTTTTGACCTTACAGCAGATTATGATAAGTTTGCTGTTGCGTGCAGTGTTCTTGAAATTGTTAAAAAGGTTGCCATGGAAGATAATCCAAATGAAGCGCTTTTTATTGAAATGCTTAAAGCACTAAAAGTATTAACATATGAAAATGTTGACGAAAATGTTGTTCTTATGAAATTTCTAATATCAATTTTTGAAGCGATGGGATATGCCCTATCTCTTGAAAAATGTGCTTGTTGCGCAGAAAATTTTATTGGAAAGCGATTTTTTAACTTAGAAAGCGGGGATATTGTTTGTTTTTCTTGCAAAAGACCCGAAATGAACATTAAACCCGTCATATAAGT
>CAMEKL010000067.1 GCA_945921365.1 uncultured Bacillota bacterium | reverse complement strand
TTTTCTGCGCCAATCTTACTGCAAATTGAGTTGGAAAAATAAACCATAAGTGGTGTTGTTAAAACAACGGCAAGATATTGGAAAGAATAGTTAACAGATCTGAAAATATTTATAAATTCTCTTTTAAAAAGGGCAGCCGAAACAGAGATTTTTTTAATTTTTATTTTTTTGTGAAGGAAAGTTAGTTCTGATTCAACGTTGTTTAGCAAAACTTTAACATAGATTTTTTCTGCAATAAACGCAACACCGCCAACACAAACAGCCCCAATAAGAAGAACGCTTAAAAAGTTTTTCCATAAATTTATATTTAGAAGAATGTTTTTAATCATAACTTCAGGATACATAAAATATGTTGTATCTTTAATTGAGCTAACTACATCTGATGTTAAAACAGCGCCTGCTTGATTTTGTGTTAAAATTGAAAGAATAATCTCAAGAATCTTCATGTAGCCAATAAAGCCAAGTGCAACAATAACAATATAAGAAATAAGCATTAAAATAAACTTGCTTTTTAAAAATGAAATGATATACATCAGTGGAAGTGCAAAGAATGTTGCAATAACAAAAGGAAGAAGTGGAGTTAAAATGCAAGCGATTGGAATCATAACATAAAAAACTGCACCAGAGGCTGTCATAATTCCATACATAATTAAAACTGGAAGCATAATCAAAAACGATATAAGAAGCATGTAAATATAAGCGAAAATTGATTTTGCAATGAAAATTTTGCTTCCACTAACTGGCAATTTTAACAGTGAAGAACTGTCTGAATTAAAAAACAATGTTTTCGTTAAAATTCCCACTCCAATTAAAAGTTGAATTATTTGGACAATAAGCACAAAAATTGTTAAAAATTCTTCCTTTAAATTAGATTTAATACAGATGTTTATTATGCTGTTGAACATCAACATAATCAAAAATGCAACAATGCCAATTCCAATTAAAATTGCAAGTGCATCAAAAATTTTGACATGAAGTTTTTTCTTTTTGTCAAATTTAGGAAATTTTAATGAAAATTCTAATTTTATAAGTGCTAATAATTGTTGCAAAATGTTCTATTCCTTTGTGCTTTTTGTTGTTTTTCTTTTTGTTGCGTTAGCGTTAGTGCTTGTTTTTGTTGCATTAGAGCTTGTTTTTTTTGCGTTAGCGTTAGTGCTTGTTTTTGTTGATTTAGCGTTAATGCTTGTTTTTGTTTTTGTTGATTTAGCGTTAATGCTTGTTTTTGTTTTTGTTTTTGTTTTTGTTGTGTTAGTGCTTGTTTTTGTTGATTTAGTTGTTTTAGAAGTTGATTTTTTAGAAGGCTTCATATCTTCTAAAACTTCTTTTATCTTTTTATCTTCCTCATCAGTTTTATTTTGATTTTCAAGAATTTTTTCAAGAGCATCGTCTTCTTGTTTTTTCTTTTTCTTAAAGAATGAGAAGAACCCTTTTTTCTTTTCTTCTTTGTTGCTTTCTGCAAGTTGATTATTGATTGAAATCTCATCTTTTGTTAAATTTAAGAAATATTCTTCCAAACTAACTTTTGATGTTTTCATAAATTTTGGAACATCAATAATTTCAAGAAGCCTACCTTTGTTGATGATTGCAACTCTGTCGCAAAGTTTCTCAACCATGTCAATATTATGTGAGGAGAAAAACACAGTGTTGCCTTGTTTTTTATGTTCTTTCATATAACATTTGATGTCATAGGCTGATTGTGGGTCAAGGCCCATTAAAGGTTCATCAAGCACCCAAAGTTTAGGGTTGTGAATAAGTGCTGCAATAATGCAGATTTTTTGTTTCATTCCGTGAGAGTAAGATCTAATTTGATTGTCAATTGCGTGAGGCATATTAAAAAGCTTAACAAATTTTGCAAGCCTTTCTTCAGCGTCTTTTTTATTTACTTTATAGAGATTAGCCATGTAGTTAACATATTCTTTTCCTGTTAAATTTTCATACACAGCATGGTTATCTGGAACGTAGCCAATATCTAGTTTGCACTTGATTGGCTCTTTTTTTATGTCGTGTCCACAAATTTCAATTGTGCCACTATCAAAAGGGATAATCCCAGTTATAGATTTGATTGTTGTTGATTTTCCAGCACCATTTTTACCCAAAAAACCAAAAATTTCTCCACCTTTAACTTCAAAGGTTAAGTCCTTAACTGAATATACATTTGAATTTTTATATTTCTTGCAAACATTAGTTAGTTTAAGCATGATTTCTCCTTAGTTGAACGTAACAATGTTATATTATATATTACATTACTTTATAAGTCAATAGATATTTCTCTAAATTTTATCAATATTATTTGCAAAAATACTTATTTTTGCCCATAATATAATTATGGAAAATTTTCACAGCCAACAAGTTGAAAGCCTTTATGAGCATTTTAAGACAAGTAGCAGTTGGTTAAGAAACAAAGAGGCTAATCGCAGGCTTCAAGAAAACGGAAAAAATTCAATTGAAAATAAAAAAAAGAAAAATCTTTTTTTATCTTTTATTAAGCAATTTGCAAATGTTATGATTGTAATTTTGCTTGTTGCAGGTTTCGTTTCTGTTGCTTTTGCGATATTAGAAAAAAGTTTTAGCGAAATTATTGATGCATGCATAATTTTTATAGTTGTTATTCTAAATGGCGTTCTTGGTTTTATTCAAGAGCTTAAAGCGGATAAATCTCTTGAGAAATTAAAAAAAATGACAATTTCTAAGTGTAAAGTTTTTAGAGATGGTAAACTTGTGCAAATTAACTCTGAAGATATAGTTCTTGGCGATGTTGTTTTTTTTGAAGCGGGGGATATAATTCCTGCAGATATTAGAATCACACAAGCTGTTCATTTAAAAATTGAAGAAGCTTCTCTTACAGGTGAAAGCCATGCTGTTGAAAAAAACATTGAAGTTCTTGGGGACGGCACTCCTCTTGCAGACAGGAAAAACATGGCATATATGGGAACAAATGTAAGTTATGGAAGAGGTTATGGAATTGTTGTTGCAACATCACTTAACACAGAAATGGGAAAAATTGCAACTATGCTTAAAACAAGCACAGAGCAGAAAACTCCAATACAAAAAGATTTAAAAATACTTGGAAAATTTATTATATGTGTTGTTCTTTGTGTTAGCGTTGTTGTTTTTTTCTTAGAGTTTTTTAGGGCAGACCAATCCCTGTTAGAATCTTTTATGACAAGTATTGCAATTGCTGTTGCGGCAATTCCTGAGAGTTTGCCTGCCGTTATAACAATTATTATGGCTCTTGGAGTTAATAAGCTTAGCTCTAAAAATGCAATTGTTAAAAAATTATCATCTGTTGAAACGCTTGGTGCATGTGAAATAATCTGTTCTGACAAAACAGGCACACTAACGGAAAATAGAATGACCGTTACCAATATTTATGACCTTAAAAACATTATAGATTTAAACAAAGACAAAATTGATAATGTTGGAAAATCGCTTGACTATATGCTTAAGTGTATGGCACTATG
>CAMEKL010000066.1 GCA_945921365.1 uncultured Bacillota bacterium | reverse complement strand
ATTTTGCATTAAATTTCAATTCATTGAAATTTAACATCACATAGTTTACATTATCGGAAGTTAGACGAAAGCAGTGCGAAGGGATAATAGTTTATATTTATATCTAATCATTAAAAAAATGGAGGTATCTCCATTTTTTATTTTTTATTTCTCTGTCTAACAACTTCATAAATTGAAATCGCACTTGCAACGGAAACATTTAATGAATTTATTTTCCCAAACATTGGAATTGAAAATTTTCCGTCACATTTTTTTAAAGTTAGCTGTGAAACACCCTTTCCTTCACTTCCAAGCACAATTGCAATTTTGCCAGTTAAGTTTGATTTAAAAATATCTTCTCCACCAACTTCACAAGCATAAACCCAAATTCCATTTTCCTTTAATGTTTCTATTGCGCTGTTTATGTTTTTCACCCTTGCAATTTTAACATTTGCTGTTGCGCCTGTGCTAGTTTTTATAACCGTTTCATTAACCGCACACGCACGATGCTCTGGTATGATTATGCCAGTAACTCCCGCACACTCTGCCGTTCTAATTATAGCACCAAGATTGTGTGGGTCTTCAATTCCATCTAATATCACAATAAAGTCATCAACATTTTTTTCTTTTGCGTTATCTAATATATCGTCAATGTCACAATATTCAAAATCAACAATTTCTCCAACCACTCCTTGGTGAAGACGCTTTTCTTTAGAATTTGCTTTTGCAAGTTTTTGCTCTAAAACAACTCTATCTGCAAAGCTAACTTTTATTCCATTTTCTCTTGCTGTGTCAATAATCTCTTGAATCTGCCCATCATGAGATTTCTTATCAACGAGAAGAGAATTAAAAGTCTTTTCACTTTTAAGTGCTTCCAAAACTGCATTTTTCCCAAAAATTATCATAATGTTCCTTCAATTAAATTAAAAGATTTTTCTAAAAGGTAATTTAACCTATTTTTATTTTCACTTAAATACAAAAATCCAACAAGCGCTTCAAATGCCGTTGCTTTTTTATAGTCTTCTAAACTTGCATTTTTGGCCTTATGTCCCTTTGCGTTTCTCGCACGCTTTGCAATGTTTTTTTCTTCCTCTGTTAATTCAACAAAAATTTCATCTAGAACTTTCGCCTGCGCACTTGCTTTGCAAAATTTTATGCAAATTGTGTGATAATCTCCCGCCTTTAAATTTATTTTATTAACAACCTTTTCTCTAACAAATAAGGTGTGGACGGCATCTCCAACATAGCTTAAAGTTAAGATGTTAATTTCTTCAAACTTAATCATTTTTTAAATAGTCCTTCAAGTTTAAAGTGTTTGAAAATTCTTCTTTTCTTTTTTCAAGCATCTCATCATCAACTCTTTGATATAGCGGTTTTGGCTGACCAATTTGATGGTCTTTTGCAATATCAATTTTATTAGCTTCTTTCCACATATCGTCATCTGTTGGAAGCCCTTTGAAGTTGAGTTGTTCACTCCAAACTTCACAAGTTCTGTTTGGAAGTATTGGGCTTGCAACAATGCAGAGCGCTTTTGCCATATTTAAGCAAAGATATAAAACTTTTCTACAAGAGTCTAAATCTTCATTCTTAACAAGAGCCCAAGGAGCTGATTTTTCAATGTATGTGTTCCCAATTGATGCAAAGTTTATAATTTCTCTGTATGCTTCTCTAAATTCTGTTCTTGAAAGAAGATCTGCAATTTTATTTGGATAATTTCTTATAGCACCAATCATTTCAACATCATTTTCATTTAAGCCAAGGCTTAAAAGTTTTTCTGCTTCGTCAAAGTTATCTTGAATTTCTTTTGAGAATTCAAAATCCAATTTTCCAGCAAAATACTCTTGCATCATATTGATACTTCTGTTAAAGAAGTTTCCAAACTTTCCAACAAGGTCTGAATTAACAACATCTTTGTAACCTTCCCACTTAAAGTCGCTATCCTTATTTTCTGGGAAAACTGTAACAAGATATGCACGAAGTGTGTCTAAATCAATATCGCTTGTTAAAAGAGCATCACAGAAAACGCCAATTTTTTTGCTCTTTGAAAATTTTTGGCCGTTATAGTTCATAAAGTTAAAGCCAACAACATTGTGAGCAAGATTATAATTTCCGTTTGCAAGTGTCATTGCAGGGAAGAAAACAGAGTGGAAAGAAATGTTATCTTTTCCAATAAAGTTATATATCTCTGCATCATCGCTTTGCCAGAACTTCTTAACAAGTTCATCTCCGCCAAGTTCTTTTGTTATTGATATATATCCAATTGGAGCATCAAACCAAACATAGAAAACCTTTCCTTCATATCCAGGAAGAGGAACTTCAATTCCCCAAGGAATATCTCTTGTGATTGCTCTTGGAGTTAATCCTTCTTTAATCCAACGCTTTGCTTCACCGTAAACATGTGGACGCCAAACAGCTTTAGAACTTTCAATCCACTGATCTAATTTATCTTGAATTTTATCCAGTTTTAAGAAAAGATGCTTTGTGTTTTTTCTAACAGCACTTTCTCCACAAAATTTACATCTTGGGTCTATAAGTTTTTCAGTGTCATAAACAGAACCACATTTATCACATTGGTCTCCATACGCTTGTTCATATCCACAATAAGGGCAAGTTCCAACAACAAACCTATCTGCAAGTGCAATGTTGTCGTGTTCGCAATAAAGCATTGTGCCTTCTTTTTCTTCAATGAATCCATTCTCGTAAATCTTTTTAAAGAACTCTTTTGTAACCTCATCATGAACTAAAGTATGTGTTCCAGAGTTTAGAGAATATGATATCCCAAGTTTTTTGTAAATTTCCCTATGGATATCTCCAACTTTTTTAACGAAAACTGCAGGGTCCATATTGAACTCTTTTGCAGAAATAAGAGTTGCAGTTCCATGTTCGTCTGCACCACCAATAAATATTGCATCATTTCCAATTGATTTTTGAAATCTATAAAAAACATCTGCTGGCAAATGACAACCAACAATATGACCAAAGTGTGGCAAATTATTAACATATGGAAGTGCCGCTGTAATCAAAACTTTTTTCTTCATAAGAATACCTCTTCAAGCACTAATTATACACAAAATAATAAAAAAAACAACATTTTATACGATAATAATAAGGCAGATTTTTAATAAATTTACCAAAAATAGGGATGTATAAAAGTTATCCACATATCCACAATTAAATAATTATTCAAAATTGTTAATAATTATTTATTTTTTTGGAAAATTGTGCAAAAATGACTTATACAACAAAAGTTATCCACATATCCACACGAGTTTTACAATGAAAAGCCTATTATCGTACTCGTAACAAGGTAGAAAATGTATAAAATGTAGATAACTAGTAGACAAACTCCCTGCCATCTTTGAGTTTTTTCACATATAATAACGGGCAAATACAATATGAGTATGCATAAAAATAAAATTGGAAGAGAAATATACAAATCTGTTCTTGAAAAAGGCACTTCTGTTTTATTGCAAATAACAGAAAC
>CAMEKL010000065.1 GCA_945921365.1 uncultured Bacillota bacterium | reverse complement strand
CTTGGAGAAACGTCGATATAATCAACATAACTCCTTGGAACTTCAACGATTGTGCTCTTATAACGGCAAACAATTCTGTCATTTAATAAGCGTCCGTCTTCTGTGAGTGGTTCAACAGATTGAGCAATATAGCAAGAATCTTCAATATCTGCCATTTTATATTCTGTTTCTTTCGAAACGATTCCCGTAACCTTATCAACCTTTCTGTATGGTGTTTCAAGGAAACCATATTCGTTAACCTTTGCAAAGCCTGCAAGTGTTGAAATAAGACCAATGCTTTGACCTTCTGGAGTTTCAATAACGCAAATTCTGCCATAGTGTGTGTAGTGAATATCACGAACTTCTGTGCTTGCTCTCTCTTTCTTAATTCCTCCAGGACCAACAGCAGACACCCTTCTCTTTTGAGTGAGAGAAGAAAGTGGGTTTGCTTGATCCATAAGTTGTGAAAGCTGTGAAGAAGAAATGAAATCTTTAAGCGCTTTATTGATTGCTCTTGGATTGATGATTTGTGAAGGTGTTACCTCAGATAAATCTTTTCCTTGCAAACTTTCTTTCATGCTTGCGCAAAGTTTGTTAACACCAGAACGGAAAGCATTCTTTAAAAGTTCACCAACAGATTGAATTCTTCTGTTTGATAGGTGGTCAATATTATCAAGCTCGCCAATTCCAGCAAGAAGGTCAAGATAATAACTGATACTCCCCAAAATGTCATCCATTGTGAGTGTTGTAATCATAAGATCTTTTGCATTTTCTTTAATTGCAGCAAGACGTTTTTCTTTTGTCTTGTTATCTTTCAAGATTTGCATGAGAGTTGGATAGTAAACTTCTTCCAAAATTCCAAGCTCTTTTTCGTTGCATGGGAAAATCGCAGAAAGTCTAACTCTGTTATTTCCTCTAATTAAGTGCCTTTCATCGCCAAGTTTAACCCAAACCTCGTTAATTCCGCTGTCTTGGATTCTTCTTGCAACTTCTTCGCCAATAAGTTCTCCCGCTTTAACAACAACTTCGTCACCAATAACGATGTTGTCTGCAGAGATTTGACCAGCAATTCTCGTTGCAATTGAAAGTTTTTTATTAAATTTATATCTTCCAACTCTGTTTAAATTGTAGTATTGATCTGCAAAGAAGAAAAGGTTTAAATAACTTCTTGTAGACTCTGCAGAAGGAACTTCTGTTGGCCTTGTTTTTCTTGCAAGTTCAATGAGTGCTTCTTCTTGCGTTGTTTGAGGTTCTTTATCAAGAACATTTTTAATGTATTTGTTATTTCCAAAAAGTTTTAAGATATCTTCATTTGAATATCCAAAACATTTGAGGAAAATTCCAAGAGTAACTTTACTTCCTCTATCTAAAATTATTTTTATGATATCATTTGCGCCTTGTTCAAGTTCAAGCCACATACCTCTTGTTGGGATAAGTTGACCTTTAAGAGTTGACATATCAGCGCCATCTTTAACAAAATATACGCTTGGAGAACGAACAATTTGGCTTACAACAACCCTTTCAATTCCATTGAATATGAAAGAACCTTCCTCAGTCATAAGAGGAATATCGCCCATGAAAACATCTTGGTCAATTGCTTCACCACTGTCTTCAACAACAAAACGAGCTTTAACTCTAAGTGGAAGAGTGTATGATGTGCCTCTTCTTTTGCACTCGCTTCTCGTGTATTTTGGTTTATAATCAAGAGATGAAGAAAGGAAATATAATTTTCCCTTTCCACTGTAATCAACAACAGGTGAAAACTCGTTTAAAACCTCGTCAATTCCAATTTCCAAAAACTTTTTGTATGCATCTTTTTGAATTGCAAGCAAATTTGGAGATTCAACGTTTTCAATGCCTCTTCCAAATGTGTATCTTTCTGCTTTGCCATACTTTAATTTTCTAATCATACTTTCTCCTTAAAATTGCAAAAAAAAGAGTAGCAAAAATATGCCATTTTTGCCATAAAAATAATATATTAACTAAAAAATGCCCATATCCTGTCCACTTTAGCCTATACAGTGTCGTATTCTATCACTAAATTAAATAAAAGTCAACGCTTTTTTGAAAAAAATTTTTCTTTAATATTGACAAAATTTTTAAATATTATACAATATAAGCATGAAATCAAAAACACCTTTTGCATTTTTACAGGCAATAATTTGTGGATTTATTGGCGAAGAAACAACAAAAAAAGCTGAAAATTCCCTTAAAAACTTTCTCTATGCTTTTTCTGGTAAAACAAAAAAAGAAATCGAATTAAAAGAGGAAATTGAAAAACAGAAAATAATTCTAGAGGCGCAAGAAAAAGCAAAACAAGCGCTTGGACTAGGCAGATAAAACAAAAGCTTAACAATATGTTAAGTTTTTTTTAATCAAAATTTTAAAAATCAATTTAAACATTTGACAATAAATGTATAAAAATATACTATATTTATAACTACTTAATTTTGGAGCAAATATGAAAGAAAGAGTGTTAACAGGAATTAAGCCAACCGGCTTTTCACATTTAGGCAACTATTTTGGCGCAATTAAACCAGCAATTGAGCTTTCTCAAAACGAGGATCTTGATTGCTTCTATTTTATTGCAGACCACCATGCACTAACAACAATTAAGAATAAAGAAGAACTTAGAGAATACACCTATAACATTGCTTGCACATGGCTTGCTTGTGGCTTAGACCCAGAGAAAGTTACATTTTATAAACAATCAGATATCTGTGAAATTCCAGAACTGTTTTGGATTTTATGCAACTGCTCAGCGAAAGGCCTTATGAACAGAGCACATGCTTATAAGGCAATTGTTGAAAAGAATTTAGAATGTGGCGAAGATAGAGATTATGGCGTAAACATGGGGCTGTATAACTATCCAATCCTAATGGCAGCAGATATTTTGATGTTTGATGCAAAGCGTATTCCTGTTGGGCTTGACCAAACTCAGCATGTTGAAATTGCAAGAGATATAGCCAACTGCTTCAACAGCAGATATGAAGAACTTTTCACTATTCCAGAGTCTTTTGTTGAAAAAGAAACAAGCGTGCTTGTTGGGCTTGATGGCAGAAAAATGAGTAAGTCCTACGGCAACACAATTCAACTTTTCACAGAAGAAAAAGTTCTTCAAAAAACAATAAACAAGATTGTAACAGATTCTCGTATGCCTGGCGAACCAAAAGACACAGACAACACAATCTGTAAACTTTATAAACTTTTTGTAAGTGAAGAAAAATATAACGCTTTTGCAAACAAGCTTTGTGCTGGTCTATCTTGGGGCGAAGCAAAAAAAGAGCTCTTTGAAGTTATGAACAATTTTATCACTCCAATGAGAGAAAAATACTTCTACTTCCAATCTCACAGAGAAGAGGTTGACAAAATTCTCTCTCGTGGCGCAGAAAAAGCAAAAAAACTTGCAGCAGCAAAACTGTCTCAAATTAAAACTGCAATAGGAATGTAATTTTTTTCAAATTTAAACATAAAAAAACAGGCACAAAATTGTGTCTGTTTTTTTAAACTAAGCCTTCACCTTTATGCTT
>CAMEKL010000064.1 GCA_945921365.1 uncultured Bacillota bacterium | reverse complement strand
CAAGATTTAAAAACACCATATCTTGCTTCTCTTGCCATTGTTTCAAGAGATTTTCCATTTTCTTTTGCAAGTTTTTCAACATCAATTTTAAATTTGTATGCCCTAATCCCTTTTTCCTTGCAATATTTCATAACAAAAAATGCATCATTTGCACTTGTCTCTCTAAGGCAATGGTCAACCGTGATAGCAACAAGTTCAAAATCTAATTTTTCTTGAAGATTGTAAAGCACGTTTAAAAGTGCCATGCTGTCCATGCCTCCGCTAACACCAATGCCGATTGTTTCGTTTTTCTTAATAAGTTTTTTTGCTGTGATTATTTGCTCAATATTTTCCATTCATATCTCCAAAATACATTTTCATCTTATTATAATCAAATAAATAAATATTTCAACACTTTTTTATTAAAATTTTAAAAGCAATGCAAAATCATCTAAAAAAATTCCTTTTGTTAGAAATAAAATGGCGTTTATATTTTTTTCGACAAATTACAACTTTTTCCCCATATCTTCTCTTTTTTTTGTAAATAATTTTTAAAAAATATATTTCACAAACAACCTCAATGTGTTAACCTTTAAATGTAAACTTTTGCCGATACAGGAGGAAATATGGAAGAGCAAAATTTAAAAACAAAAATTTTTATTGCGGATTGCAATCAAGGAAAAGAACTTTCCGACATATTCAAAAAGCACAAAAATTTTGAAGTTGTTGGAATCAGCCAAGATGGCGCTGAAACATTAAGCGAAATTAAAAGAACAAATCCAGATGTGCTTTTAATGGACATTGTGCTTTCAAGTTTGGACGGTTTTGCAATGATTGAAGAAATTCAAAAGTCAAGCATGATTAAAAAGCCAAAAATTGTTATTTTAAGTTCGCTAACTCATGAAGGCTTTATCACAAAAGCAATGCAACTTGGAGTTAGTTACTTTATGATCAAGCCAGTTGATGAAAAGATTTTGATTGACAGAATACTTGAAATTTCTAAGCCAAACGATATTATTCTAACAACATCATATGAAAAAACAGGCGAAGAATTGGGCGAGAAGTATAAAGCAAAAATTCTGGAAGAAAAAATAACCAATATTTTTATCACTGTTGGAATTCCTGCGCACATTAAAGGCTATCATTTTTTAAGGGAAGCAATCAAGCTTGCGATAGACACACCAGACTTTATTAACTCAATCACAAAGAAGCTATATCCAGCAATTGCTGAAAAATTTGAAACAAGTCCAAGCAAAGTTGAAAGAGCAATTAGACACGCAATTGAAGTGGCTTGGAATAGAGGAAAAATTGAGAACATAAATATGCTTTTTGGGCTTAAAGTGTATAACAGCAACGAAAAGCCAACAAATGGTGAGTTTATTGCACTTGTTGCAGATAAAATGTTAATTGAAGGGGCATAAAAAAACATCTCATTTGAGATGTTTTTTATTAAATATAAGGATTTATTCTTTTAGTGCTACGCGCTCTGCTTGCCGCTTTTTTCTTTTTTATCATTCGAATTATGATAATGAGAGCAATAATTAAAACAATGCCAACAACGCCAATAATTATCCAAATAAGATAACTGACTACCCAAACATTGATAACAGTATCTTCTGTTATGTTTGTTGTTGCCTTATCATATCTTGCAACCTCGGCAAAGCCAAGTTTAACAACACCATCGGTTATTGCATTTCCGCCATGTTTAACAGTTTGAGTGTTTAAAACGTCGCCATTATCATTAACAAACTTAACTTTATATTCGTTTATTGTGTAAACCGCAACGAGTGTTAAATTCTGTGTGACTTCGCTTGAAAAGTTATATTCCGTTTTAGAAGCAGTGTCTGCGCTCCAATATGGCGCAACTTTATCGTAGCCAACTTTTTTTGGAATTATCAACGTTGGAACTTGGTCACCATATTTAACCATAACTGGTTCAGCGTTAACTAATCTCTCGTCAACCTTATAGAAAATTTTATATTCGTTTATGTAGACCCTTCCGTTAATCACATAATTATTTTCTTTAATTGGTGTGTCGTTGTAGTTCCAACTAAAATTATTTTTTTGTGAGAACCTAACGTCTGTTATGGTTGGAAAAATGTCAACAACCTTTCCCCATTCAATTTTATCTCCAGCAAGAGTGTTGTAGGAATACTCTTCTGTTTTAACAACCTCGTTACCCTTATAATATGTCAAAATGTAGATAACATCGAATGTGTCTATAACATGAACTTCGTGGAAAGTTTCAGGAACTGTGATTGTTTCAGTAATCACAAAACGATGTTCGTAACTTCCGTCTTCCCTTGCCCAGAAATTAACAGAGTATCCTTCCCTGCCTTGAATTTCCGGCGCTGAAGCAGTTGGGTTTTCAGTTACATAATCTTTGAAAACACTTCCATATGGCACTTCTCTTGTTTCCTGCGAGCCATCATCATAGCGGAATGTGAGTGTTATTGTCTTTGGCACATACATCACATAAACGCTTGTGTTATCCGTAACAACAACGCTGTTAAAAGATGTTACATTGTTGTCTACAATTTTAAAGATTAAATCAGCGTCATCAACACTTCCAGAAACAGCTGTCCAAAAAGCATCAAAGTTGCTGCCATCAAAATCTGTTCTAACTGTAACATCTGGGAAATCGGAAACCTCAAGCGTTGTGCCACTTAAAACATTTTCCTTTGTTGCAATTGCATTTCCATCATTTCCAACAAATGTAACAGTGAAAAGTTTTGTCCACTTGCCGTATATATTTGAAACAGCATATTCAATGTGAGGTAAGTTAATTTGATGCTCATTTTGGTCAGCATCAAGTGCAAACCAGCCGTCGAATTGATAGCCAAAACCGTCTCCGCTTCTTGTTGGAGTTTCTGGCATATCGGCATCTTCAAGTGAGCCACCAAGCAAAACTTCAATGTTGTCTTTAATTAAATCACAAAGGTTGCCGTTTTCGTCTTTATATGTAAAAATTGAAAGCGTCAAACTCTGCTGAACAAACAGGTTGACTTCGCCATGATAAGATGCAGAACTCCAATTTGTTTCTTTTGGAACAAGCTTTAAACTTGAGTCCTCAAGCACAAACAAGCCAACCACAGTGGCACCGTTGTCAACAAATGTTACAAGCGTTTTCCCTCCCAAACTATCAATTGAGTTTGTTGGAGTGAGGAGAATTTTATCGCTTGATAAAATGGTTTCTTTAACATAAATTCTGTTTGAATTGTTTGCATCAAAGCTAGCAGAACAGCCTTCCGTCAAAGAAAAATTTTCACTAACTGGCAAAATGCCTTCAAAATAGATTGCCTTTCTTGCATTTCCCAAAATTTGCCCATCAAAAAGGTTGTTTGAAAGATAGGCGTTTTGGTTGCTTTCTGTTATTCCACTAATCGCCCAATAAACATCTTGCGAGCCATCATGCTTTGCTTTGTCTGTGTTGGTGTCTGCATAAGTTCCATTTGTTTGGTTGCCTGTGAAACTCACATTCGTCACGCTCACCTTGCTTGTTTCTGGCACGCTCACATAAAGTGCTCCACCAAAAGCGTTTGCGC
>CAMEKL010000063.1 GCA_945921365.1 uncultured Bacillota bacterium | reverse complement strand
TTCACTTTCAAATGGTGCATTTTTAGCACTTGGTGTTTCTCCATATATCAGTTCATCAATTATTATTCAACTTCTTTCAATCGCAATCCCAAGTTGGCAAAGGCTTTCTAAGGAAGGCGAAGAAGGAAGATTAAAAATTGCAAGATACACAAGAATTTGTGCACTTATTCTTTCAATTGCACAAGCAGTTGGAATTGTTGTTGCTTTTGGTGACATTCTAGACTCTCGTGCTCTCTGGGCTGGCGCTCCATCATGGCTTATCAGTACAATTGTTGCAATTGTTCTTGTTGCTGGTGGTATGTTTACTGTTTGGCTTGGGGAAAGAATTAGTGATATTGGTGTTGGTAACGGACTTTCACTCTTAATTTTTGTTGGTTTGTTATCATCAGCTGGTTCAGCAATTTTAACAAGTATCAACGGAATCAGTTCAAATATTTCACATTTGTGGAATATTATTATATTCCTTGTTGCACTTGTTCTCATTGTTTTTGTTGATCAAGCAGAAAGAAAGGTTCCTGTTCAATATGCTAAACAAATTAAGGGCAGAAAAATGTATGGTGGTCAAAACACAAACATTCCAATCAGAGTTAATGCTTCTGGTGTTATGCCAATTATTTTTGCCAGTGCAATTCTCACTTTCCCACAACTTATAATGAGTATTTTCTGGCCAAATAGTTATGCAATGCAATGGTATAATGAATATATGGGCGCAGGCTCATGGCCATATATTGTTCTAACAGCACTTCTTATTTTGTTTTTCTCATATTTTTATGCACAAATCACATTTAATCCAGACGATATAAGCAAACAAATTCAACAAAATGGTGGATTTATTCCAGGAATTCGTCCAGGAAAACCAACATCAGACCATTTGAGAAAGATTTCAAACAGAGTAATTTTATTTGGTGCAATTTTCCTTGCATTTATTGCTCTTGTTCCTAACCTTATTTTCAAAGGAATAAGTGGTGGAGATATGTCTCTTATCAATGGATTTAGTGCAACAGGATTGTTAATTATTGTTTCAGTTGCTCTCGAATTTGATAAACAACTTGAAGCACAACTTCTCATGAGAAATTATAGAGGATTTTTGAAATAGGAGTTTTCATGAATATTGTTCTATTTGGAGCGCCAGGAAGTGGAAAGGGCTCCCAAGCCACAAGGATAAATAAAAAATATAATTTACCTCACATTTCAACTGGTGACTTATTTAGAGAAAATATCAACAATAATACACCCCTTGGTGTTATAGCAAAAGAGTTTATTAACAGGGGTGAATTGGTTCCAGATGAGCCTGTTTTTGAGATTCTCAAAAACAGGCTTGCCTTACCAGATTGTAAAAATGGCTATGTTTTAGATGGCTTCCCAAGAAATTTAGCGCAAGCAATTGAACTTGAAAAAATATCTAAAATTGATGCAGTTATATTTATTGATGTTTCAATGAGCGAAATTGAAATTAGAGCGATAAATAGAAAAATATGTCCAACGTGTGGAAAAATTTATTCCATGGTTGAGAGATACACACAGGTGTGTGATGATTGTGGTTCAGATTTAATTCAACGTGAAGATGACAAAATTGATGTTGTTAGAAACAGAATTAAAACGTATCTATCTCAGAGTGAACCACTTATAAAATATTACAGAGATAGAAAAATTTTAAAAACCGTGTTAAGCGGAAACAGTGCCGACGAGACATTTGTTGAAGTTGATAAAATTTTATCAAATTTATCAAAAAAATCGAGGAATTAAAATGAAAGAATTAACACCTGCAGAGATAGTGCTTATGCGAAAAGCTGGAGAAATGACAAAAAATGCGCTATGCTTTGCAGAAACTCTTATAAAGCCAGAAATTTCCACTAAATATCTTGACAAATCAATAGAAAAGTATATAATAGAAAATGGTGGAAAACCTTGCTTTAAAAATTATTGTGGATATCCAAGTGCAACATGCATTTCAATAAATGAAGTTGTTGTTCATGGAATTCCTTCTGAGAGAAAACTTAAAGAGGGAGATATAGTCAGCATCGATGTTGGAGTTGACTATAAAGGATATAAGGGAGATGCTGCAAGAACTTTTCCTGTTGGAAAGATTTCTGAAGAAAAGCAAAAACTCATTGATGTTACAAAACAAAGCTTTTTTGAAGGAATTAAGAATTTGAAGGCTGGAGAAAGGCTTGGCAAACTTTCACACGCTATCAGAAAGCAACGGATTTAGTGTTGTCAGAGAGATGACAGGGCACGGAATAGGGTCAAAGCTTCATGAAAAACCAAGCGTTTTGAATTATGGCAGAGAAACTGATGGACCAATTGTTCAAGCAAACACTTGTTTGGCTGTTGAACCAATGATCAATATGGGGAAAAAAGAAATTTTTATTCTAGATGATGGTTGGACAACGATAACAAGAGATTTGCAGCCATCTGCACACTATGAAAACACTGTTTTAGTTTTGCCTGACAGGGTGGAGATTTTAACTTTATGAAAACAGATATAAAACTTTTTGATATTGTTGAATCGCTTGCTGGTCACGATTGTGGTGAACTTTTTATTGTTTCAAAAATTGTTAACGAAAATTATTGTTTAATTATTGATGGAAAAAATAGAACACTAACCAGACCAAAACTGAAAAAGAAAAAGCATCTTGAATTTATTTCAAGTGCTGAAAAAGAACTTGCAGATTTGTTTTATGATAATTCAAAAATAAATGATGCAAAAATTAGAAAGCTTATTAAAAGCGAAAAACAAAAAATGGGAGAATGATATGTCAAAGGAAGATGTAATTGAATTTGAGGGTGTTGTTGAAGAAGTTTTGCCGAACACAACTTTTAAAGTTCGCCTTTCAAATGGGCACGTTATAACGGCATATATCTCTGGTCGATTGAGAATGAATTATATTAAAATTCTTGAAGGCGACAAAGTAAAAATCGAAATGAGTCCTTATGATTTAACTCAAGGAAGGATTACATGGAGAGCAAAAAATTAGAATTGGAGAAAGGAAATGAAAGTTAGACCATCTGTTAAACCTATGTGTGATAAATGCAAGGTTATTAAAAGAGAAGGAAAAGTTATGGTAATTTGTTCTAAAGACAAGAGCCATAAACAAACTCAAGGCTAAACCGTCAAATCTCGGTGAACGAAGCGGCTGTGCATTTTTGCATTTCGTGAACCGTTAAAATATATAATTTTTCGAAGGAGTAAAAAAAACTTATGGCAAGAATTGCTGGTGTTGATTTACCAAATGATAAAAGAGTTGAAATTGGATTAACAGCTATTTATGGAATTGGTAGATCAGTTGCTAACGATATTTTAAAAGCAACAGGAATCAATCCGGATATCAGAATTAAAGATTTAGATGAAAATGATATTGCGAAATTAAGAAATGAAATTGAAAAAAATCACACAGTTGAAGGTGATTTAAGAAAAGAAGTTTCTTTAAATATTAAAAGATTAACAGAAATTGGTGCATACCGTGGTGTTCGCCATAGAAAAGGACTTCCAGTTAGAGGACAAAACACAAGAACAAACTGCAGAACAAG
>CAMEKL010000062.1 GCA_945921365.1 uncultured Bacillota bacterium | reverse complement strand
TGCAACAAGTGGAGAAGTTTTAGTTGATGGTGAAAATGTTAAAAATTATAAACTTGAAGATTTACATAGTTTAATTGGCTATGTTTCTCAAAAATCTGTTCTTTTTTCTGGAAGCGTGAACGACAACATTTCTTTTGGAGAAAACAAAAACACAGAAATAACAGAAGATGACATAAAAAAGGCAATAAAACAGGCTCAAGCAACTGAGTTTGTTGAAAAGATGCCAGAAAAATTCAACTCTAAGATTTCACAAGGTGGAAAAAATATTTCAGGTGGGCAAAAACAAAGGCTTTCAATTGCAAGGGCTCTTGCCAGAAATGCAGAGATATTTATATTTGATGATTCATTTTCTGCATTAGATTTCAAAACAGATCATGCGTTAAGAAATGTGATAAAGAATGAACTTTCAACTAAAACTTGTTTGCTTGTTGCACAAAGAATTGGAACAATTAAAAATTCGAATAAAATTATTGTTTTAGATAAAGGCAAAATTGTTGGAATGGGTACTCATGATGAGTTATTAAAGAATTGTGAGGTATATAAAGAAATTGCACTTTCACAACTAAGCGAGGACGAATTATGAGAAAAATGAATAATAATAGTGTTGAAAAATCTCAAAACTTTAAAAAATCAATTTTAAATCTTATAAAATATTGCAAAAGTTATCTTCCATTTATCATATGTGCACTTTTGCTTTCAATTGCTGGTGCTGTTTTAACGATTTTAGGACCTAACTATTTGGGAGATATAACAAATCATATTGCAACAAATATTTTCACGGGAATTGACCTTAATTTTGTTCTTAATATTGGACTTATTCTAATTTTATTTTATTCACTTAGCACAATTTTTAATTTAGCGCAAGGCTTTATCATGGCATCTGTTTCTCAAAAAATTTCTAAGAAACTTAGAAAGGAAATAACAGATAAAATAAATAAACTTGAATTAAAATATTTTGATAAAACAACTTATGGAAATGTGCTCAGCACAATAATAAATGATGTTGACACAATTGGACAAACAACAAACAGCAGTGTTGTAACACTTTTCAGTGCAATCACACTTCTTGTTGGCTCAACAATCATGATGTTTGTAACAAACTGGATTATGGCTCTTGTTGCAATTGGAGCAAGCATCATTGGTTTTTCTGTTATGGCACTTATTATGGCTAAATCTCAAAAATTTTTCATAGAGCAGCAAAACAGTTTGGCAGATTTAAATGGGCATGTTGAGGAAATTTACACGGGGCATGATATTGTTAAGGTTTATAATGGTGCAAAACAAACAGAAAATCAGTTTAATGTTATAAATAAAAATTTATACAAGAGTGCTTGGAAGTCTCAATTTTATTCTGGTCTCATGGGGCCACTCATGGGATTTATTGGAAATTTTGGTTATGTTGCTGTTTGTGTTTCTGGTGCACTTTTGGTTGCGAAAGGAATTATTGAAATTGGAACAATTGTATCGTTTATGATATACATTCGTTTGTTCACTCAGCCACTATCTCAACTTGCTCAGGTTTTTACAAATTTGCAGTCAACTGCGGCAGCAAGTGAGAGGGTGTTTAAACTGCTTGAACAAAATGAACTTGAAAGTGAAGAAAATAAAACTGACTTTTTGCCACCAGAAAACGTTAATGGAAATATCCAATTTAAGAATGTTAAATTTGGATATGATGAAAATAAAATAGTGATTAAAAATTTATCTTTTGATGTTAAAAGTGGACAAAAGGTTGCAATTGTTGGACCAACTGGTGCTGGGAGAACAACAATTGTTAACATACTCATGAAGTTCTATAACATTTGTGATGGTGATATTTTAATTGATGGAAAATCAATTAAAAATCTTAAACGAGAAAATATTCATAGCCTTTTTGGAATGGTTTTGCAAGACACTTGGCTTTTTGAAGGAAGTGTTAAGGACAACTTAGTTTATAATAACAATGCCAGCATGGAAAAGGTTGAAGAGGCTTGTCAGGCTTGCGGAATTGACTTTTTTATTAAAACTCTTCCAAATGGATATGACACAATTTTAGATGATAATACAAGTATTTCATCAGGGCAAAAACAACTTTTTACAATCGCTAGAGCAATGATTCAAAATGCACCAATGTTAATTTTAGATGAAGCAACAAGCTCAGTTGACACAAGAACAGAAATTATCATTCAAAAGGCGATGGATAGTTTAACAAAAAACAGAACAAGTTTTGTTATTGCACATCGCTTGTCAACAATAAAAAATGCAGATCTAATTTTAGTTTTGAAAGACGGCGATATTGTTGAACAAGGAAATCATGAGGAGCTTTTAAAGTTAAATGGCGCTTATGCTGAGCTTTATAACAGCCAGTTTATTGATTAAAAAAATTGCAGTAATGCAATGTTTTTAAATTAAAATATTTTATTATTTTTTTATGTTTTTTAAAATAATTTCAACAATTTTTTTATTATTATTTATATTATTTTTTTTCATATTATTTGATAATTTTTCTTTATTTTTTAAAATAAAATTTATTTTTTCAAAAAATATATCCAAATTTAATTTATTTTGTTCTAACATCTCTGCAAAATTTTTTTCTTTAAAATATTTTGCGTTTTCAATCTGGTCTCCTCGGCTTTCTTCCTTTGGAAGAGGAATTATTATCATTGGCTTATTTATTGCAAGAAGTTCAAAAATTGCGTTTGCTCCTCCTCTTGTGATAACAACATCAGCAAGGTCAAAAAAATCTTCAATGTTTTTAACAAATTCAAATTGATAATAGTTTTTTGGAAGCGTTTTAAACGTTTTTTTGCCTTTGCCAGTTATGTGAACAATATTATATTTCTTGCAAATTTGATTGGCATTTTCAAACAAAAAATCGTTAATTTTTTTTGCTCCCAAGCTTCCACCAAAAATCAAAATGATTGGTTTGTTGTTTTCAAAATTTATGTTAGTTTTTTTTCTATTGCCATTATAAATTTCTTCTCTGATTGGTGTTCCAGTGCATATACACTTCTTTTTATTCTTTGCTGTGTTTTCAAATGTTGTTAACATGCAGTTTGAATATTTGTATATAATTTTATTTGCCAGCCCCATTGATAAGTCTGATTCATGGCTCACAACTGGGATATGAAGTTTTTTTGCAGCAATAACTGTTGGAATTGAAACATATCCGCCTTTTGAAAAAACAATGTCTGGCTGAACTTTTTCTAAAATTTTTTTTGAGGCTTTTATTGATTTTAAAAGCTTAATTGGAATTAAAAAATTTTTTGCTGTTAGCTTCCTAATAAGTTTAACAGCATCAATTTCAAAGAATTCAACTTCTTTGTATGAATTTAAAATTTCTTTCTCAATGCCATTTGTTCCAATGTAGTAGATTTTGTTAAAATGCTTTTTAAGCTCTGGAAGAAGGGCAAGGTTTGGCATTATATGGCCGGCAGTTCCACCGCCTGTTAGAACAATTTTCATAACTTTATTTTAACCAACTTTTTTTTAAAAATTCTTTAATCTTTTTTAATTTTTTCAAAGGAATCTATTTTTGCAATTTGCGCTTTTGTCACGCTTTGCGTTGAAACTTTTTTTGAATTTGAGGAAAGCAGATTTACAAGAGATATTATATTTGAATCAATATTCAAATTTTTTGCAAGTGGAGATGAAAGTAAGTTTGATATATTTAGTTTATCTTTCCCGTTAAAAAGATTTAGTAGTTGCAAAATAGATGAAAGATTAAAGGAAGAAGCATTTTCTTCTTTTTTTTCTTCC
>CAMEKL010000061.1 GCA_945921365.1 uncultured Bacillota bacterium | reverse complement strand
ACGTGACTGGAGTTCAGACGTGTGCTCTTCCGATCTATGGTCGGCAATAATTCTCATTGCCTTTCTTGCATTTTCATCATTCTCATAATCTTTATTTGAAGTTTTTTCTAAAAAATCTATAACAGGAACAAAAATGTCTGTTTTATAACCATCTGTTAAGCCATTTATATACATCAAAAGCCTTTCAAAGCCGAATCCTGTGTCTACATTCTTGTTTTCAAGTTCTTCATATTTTCCGCCAGGAAGTTTTTTATATTGCATATAAACGTCATTGCCAATTTCAACCCATCTGCCACAATCACAAGTTATGTCACACTTGTTAGAACAAGGATTGTCATGCCTTGGATAAAACCACTCATTATCTGGCCCACAAGGTGTTCCCTCTGTGCCTTCAAGCTCCCACCAGTTATCTTTTTTTGGAAGGTAGAAAATGTTTTCTTTTTTAATTCCAACAGCCTCTAAAAGTTTTGCAGTTTCTTCATCGCGAGGCGCATTTTTATCACCAGCAAAAACTGATGCACAAATTTTATTTGCATCAAGTTTAAGCTCTTTTGTTAAGAAATCAAAAGTCCACTTTGTTTTTTCTTTCTTAAAGTAATCTCCCAAACTCCAATTCCCCATCATCTCAAAGAATGTGAAGTGAGATGCGTCGCCAACAGATTCAATATCAACTGTTCTTATGCAACCTTGAACATTGCAAAGACGTTTACCGTCTTTGTGAGGTTTGCCAAGAAGATATGGCATAAGAGATTGCATTCCTGCAACATTGAACATAACACCTGTTTGACCATCGCCAATAAGTGAAACAGCACCAATGTTAACATGCCCTCTTTCAACATAAAAATTTAACCATTTTTGTCTTAATTCTTTACTTGTTATTTTTTCCATAGTTTTGGTTATAGCACTATGGTAAAATTTTGTCAATTTTTTTTATAAAAATACAAACTATGTGATGTTGCTTTGCTCACTTTTTTCGCAAATCAATTTTCTAAACGCAAACCCGTTGTCCCAACTGCATCACTGTTTGAATAAACGTCAGTTGCTGTCAAATATCTTTTTGGGCTGCTTGACGACAACTTCCAATAATTTAAAATATATGTTATCATATAAACATGTTTGAATATGTAATAAAAAAATCAAAGTTTTTTGGCTATATGTTTAATGCCTCAGATGTTGATAAAATTAAAGAAATTTTGGAGAGATTAAAAAAAGAGCATAAGAAAGCAACGCACATAACTTATGCCTATTCAATTAAAACTCCATTTTTGGAAAAAGCAGTTGATGATGGTGAGCCAAGTGGCACGGCAGGAAAACCAATTTTAAATGTCATTCATCAAAATAACAAAGTAAATATACTTCTCGTTGTTGTTAGATATTTTGGCGGAATAAAACTTGGTGCTGGCGGGCTTCTTCGAGCTTACAGCAAAACTGCCAGCGAGTGCATCAAACTTGATTTTGATAACTAAAAAATTGCCGAAATAGGCAATTTTTTTAATTCATAAAATTTTCTATAATATCTAAAATTAAATTTATATTTTCTTTCTTTTCCGACGAAGTGGAAATTATGTTGTTTGTTGTTATTTTAAGTGTGCTTGCAATTGCTTTTAAATTCTTTGAAAGTTGTGCTTTTGAAAGTTTGTCTGTTTTAGTTGCGACCACTTTAAAAGGAATGTTATTTGCATAGAGATATTTAATCATTTGTAAGTCCTTTTCTGTTGGTTCAATTCTACTATCCACAAGCACAAAAACACATTTTAAATTTTGTGAATTTTCAAAATATGATGTGATAAGCTCTGACCAAAGAAGAATGTTTTGCTTGCCCGTTTTTGAAAAGCCGTAGCCTGGCAAATCAATAAGAGCAAAAGGTCTTTCTTTTTCATTGAAAATAAAATAGTTAACAAACTTTGTATAGCCAGGTGTGCTGGAAGTTTTTGCAAGTTTGTTTTTGCCAGCAAGTGCGTTTATAAGTGAACTTTTGCCAACATTACTTCTTCCCACAAAGGCAAACTCTGGCATTTCTAAATTTAAAATGTCATCACTTTTTACAACGCTGGTTTTAAAAATTGAACTTTTTACTATCATGCTTTATATTATATATCAAAAGATAAAAATCTCAAATAAAAAAAAGGAGGAGAGAGGTGAAAACAAATAAGGCCTCTCTCTAATTGGAAACAAAATTTGGGGGTTGCTTCCGTTGTTTCTTATACCATATCTTGAAATGAATGTCAATACCTAATTTTAACTTTGTTTAAATTGCACAAAAAAAAGAGTGTTTTTTATTCACTCTTTTTGCTTTTTGTCGATTTTTTTACTGCCTGCTTTTCATCTTCAGCTGCTTTTTCTGTTTTTTTCTTTGTTGCTGTTTTCTTTGCAGGTTGTTCAACAACTGGTTCAGCTGGTGTTTCAACAGTTGTTTCGCCTTCCACAACAACATTTCCATTTTCGTCAAAAGTTATTGGTTTCTTTTGGTCAATAGCATAAATTGCGTTCATATCTATTGAAATATAGCTTTTATTTTTGCCTTCTCCTGTTTCAAGAACTGCAACTCTGCCATCTGTTGTTTCAGAAATCTCAACAATTGTGCCATAAAAGCCACTGTATGTTTTAACTTTATCTCCAACTTTTAAACTGCTTACAACTTCTCTCATATTATCTTTTGCTTTTTTGCTTCTGAAATAGTTAAGAATAAAAATTCCTATAACCAAAACTAAAAGCACTGCTGGCAAAATCCATTGCATTGGATTTGTTGCTGTTGTTGCTGCTTCATCTAATAAAAAATTCATAACAATCTCCCTTTAAATTACATCGCAAAAGCAAAAATTAAAAGCATCGCAATAACAATAACCAAAACTGGAATTGCAACTTGTGTGAATGTTACAAGCATAAGTGCTGTTGCCATATAATCTCCTTGCTTTTTTAATATATCATATTGTATTTACATTTTCAAACAAAATTTGGAACTTTTTGTTGAAAAATTAAAAATATTATTACCACTTAAAATCTTTTAAATATTCTTCCTTAAAATCTAATAATCTATCATTCCAAATTGCTTCTTTAATCTGTTCTGTAAGCTTTGTTAGAAATCTTAAATTATGAATTGAAAGAAGTTCTGCTCCAAGCATTTCATCAACGTTAATTAGATGTCTAATATAACTTCTTGAATAGTGCTTGCAAGCATAACAATCACAGTCTTCTTCAATCGGTCTTAAATCGTCTTTATATTCTGCATTTCTAACAATCATTTTGCCACGACGAGTAAGTGCCGTTCCATTTCTTGCAATTCTTGTTGGAAGAACGCAGTCCATCATGTCTATGCCTCTTGCAATCCCTTCAATTAAACAATCTGGACTTCCAACACCCATCAAATATCTTGGCATATTTTCTGGATATAATGGCTTTAAGAAATCTAATATTTCATACATTGTTTCTTTTGGCTCACCAACTGAAAGACCACCAACAGCAAACCCACATTTTGCAAACTTGGAAACCTCGTCTAAACTTTTCTTTCTTAAATCTTTGAACATATTTCCTTGAATAATTGGAAAAAGCATTTGATTATCTGTTGTGTGTGCTTTAGCACATCTTTCAAGCCACTTTGTTGTTCTTTCGCATGCTTTTTTTGCAACTTCATAAGTTGAAACTCCCGGTGTGCATTCGTCAAACGCCATTATGATATCTGCGCCCAAATCTTCTTGAATTTGCATACATCTTTCTGGGGTTATAAAATGCTTTTGCCCAGACAAGTGCGATCTAAACTCAACACCTGCATCGCTTATTTTTCTTAAATCTGCAAGTGAAAAAACTTGAA
>CAMEKL010000060.1 GCA_945921365.1 uncultured Bacillota bacterium | reverse complement strand
GGGCATATTTCAGCAAACTATATAACAGAGAAAAATCTAGAGCCTCCTTTTGTTTGCCTTATGATTAGTGGTGGACACACTGCACTCTTAAATATTGAATCTTATACAACACACGAACTTTTGGGAACAACAATTGATGATGCAGTTGGCGAAGCTTTTGATAAGGTTGCAAGAGTGCTTGGGCTGTTTTATCCTGGTGGTCCAGAAGTTGACAGACTTGCAAAGCTTGGAGAAAAAAACATAACATTTTTAAATCACACTCCACTTAAAGACAGTTTAAATTTCTCTTTCAGTGGCATTAAAACTGCTGTTATAAACTATGTTCACAACAAAGAACAAAAGAATGAAGATATAAAAAAAGAAGATGTTTGTGCAAGTTTTCAGAATCTTGTTGCTAATGAACTTGTTAACAAATCCATGCTTGCTTGCAAGCAAACTGGCATAAACAAACTTGTTATTGCCGGTGGTGTTTCTGCAAATAGCGCAATAAGAGAAAAAATGAAAGAGGAAGGAAAGAAAAACGGAATTGAAGTTTATTTTCCAAGTCTAAAATATTGCACCGACAATGCTGCCATGATTGGAAGTGCTGGATATTATTTAATAAAAAATGGCGAGGGGCTTTCTAACTTAGATTTAACAGCCAGCCCAACGGTTTCGCTTCAAAAAAACTGGTGATTTTACACCAGTTTTTTATTCTTCATCTAAATTTACAAATTTTTTTGATTTTTTTTCTTTTTCTTTTTCAACAACACCTCTATAAATTTTCTCTTTTTCATCAGTTTCTTCTTCATCTTCAAAAAAGAATGGTGCTATGCTTTCTTTAAAAAAGTTTTTCTTGCAAACAGTTGGCTCAATTGTAACAAACTTATTTTCTTTCTTTGTTTTGCTTTCGTTTTTTTCTTCTTTTAAAACATTTTCAATTTGAAGATTTTTTAAAACTTTTGATGGTAAATCAATGTTTTCAAAATTGAAATCCAAGAGGCTTATTCCTAAATTTCTCAATTTATTTTTCAGCAAATCAATTGCATTAATTTTGAGAATTTCATCTTTCTCAAACAATATTTCTGCGCTGTAGTTTTTGTCATAAATTTGTTTTGAAATTGAAGAATTAACAATTCTTTCAATCTCATTTTTAATAATTTCATCTGAAATAAACTCTTTTTTCAAAAAATATTGCAAAAACAAAGAAATATTATCAATTTTATATGAATAATTTCCAGAAGCGGATATTCTGAAAACTCCAAACTTTTTGTTTTCAAGTTCGATTTCTCCAACTGTGTGCCACTTTAAATTGTCAATATCATGAAAATTAAGAAAGAGAGTGGTAGACGCTGGAATATACTTTATTTTTTTGTTGTTGAACAAGTTTAGTTTTTGAATGCATTCTTTAAGAGTTTGTTTATCAAGAATATATTCGCCACTTTTAAAAATCTGAAGAATTTTGCTTCCATAAATAAGAATGAAAGCAAAATCTCTTGGAACAAAAAGTTTTGTGCCCACTTTTAAGCCTTTTCTTTTTGTTTTATAAATTGTTATTATCTCTTCTGTTGTTATGTTTAAATTTGGCTTTATTTCACTGGTTTTTTTTCCAAAACACATATTTGCTTTCTCCGCTTAAAATTCTAGCACATATTAAAATAAATTGCAACAATCAGTTATATTTCGCTTTTTAATTAAATAAATTAAACTAGCGGCGGAGGTCAAATGTATAAATTATCAGAAATTATTGCAAAGCCTGTATATTCGATTTTTGAGGGGGTATTAGTTGGAACAATTGTTGGAACTGTTCTAGAAAACAAAACAAAAAAAGTTAAGGCTTTTAGCGTGCTTTCAATTGATGAAGAAACTGAATCTTTTCTTTCTCCTAGAGATATCTTCGTTCAAAGTGAAAATTGCCTGCTTATTAGAAATGTCACAAAACTAAAAAACATCGCACTAGCCCAAACAAATTTAATTGGGAAAAAAGTTTTATCTTTTTCTGGAGAGGATTTTGGAAACATCAAAGAAGTTTTCTTTGATGAGAAATTTAATATGCTAAGCGTGGAAACAACGCTCAATGGTGTTTTAAACAAAGATGTTTTTGTTTCTTTTGGGGAAGATGCAACATTTGTGTCTCTTGAAAAAAATGTTTTAATTTCTCGCTTTAAGCCAAGAAGTTTTATTTCTCGTGAAGATATAGCTGATGTAAAAGTTTCAATTTTAAATGAAAACAATTTTAACGAAATTAAAATTGGCTCAATTGGAGACAATTCGTTAAAGTCTTATAGTAGCGTTCCAGTTAAGATAGCAAAAAATCCAAGTTTTCTTCTTGGCAGAAAATGTAAGTCAACAATCGTAGATACAAAAGGCGAAGTTATAGTTAGAGAAGGAGAAGTTATAACAGAAAAAGCAATCTCAAAAGCCCAGATAAATAATAAAATTTACGAGCTTTCTGTTTCTGCTATTTAGTTCTTAAAAATAAATTATTTGCCTCAAAAGTTTTTGCATTATAGTTTTTAAATGCAAAAACTTTTTTTGTTTTAATGCTTTCGTCTTTTTTGTCTTTGAATTTCACTTCATAGGTGCTTAGGCCAACAATGTTTAAAAACGGGTTAACATATAGCATATCATTTTTTAAATACACAATTCCAATCATAATTAGTATCAAAAGATAGACGATTGCCATGCTTATAAATTCAAGTTCAAAGGCCAGAGCAAAAAGAACAAAAAGAGGGAAAAATGGCAAGAAGTTTTGGCAGGTTATGTTTTTAATTTCAACAATTTCAATTCTAACGTAGTTTTTGGCATTATAATTTAAAATAACTCCAATGCTTCCTAATATTATAAGCAAAGCATTAAAAGATAACATAATGCTGTTTGTTATGTCAAAAGAGAGATTGCCATTTATTATCTCTGTCAGTTCTTTAACTATTATTAAGAAATAGAGCGGAATAAAACTGCTTATATATAAAAACAACTTTTCAAATTTTTCTTTCATGTGATAGTTTTGTGTAAAAATTTAATTTTTATCAAATTTCATAAACTTCAAATATTCATCAAAATGTTCTTCTCTAATTGGCATTGGTTTATGATTTTTAAAATACATTATCATAGCTGGGCGAATATTATGATATTCGTCCACAATTTCAAAACTGATAAGTTCTCCTTCACTTATAAGTTTTCGAATTTTTCCATGATAGTTAAAATATCCCATGCTTATAGTATGTGAAAAATAGCAAAAAAAATCATAGCGATGCTATGATTGAAGGTATTTATTCTTAATAAAGATTTATCTACTGAAATTTTATTATCACATTTTAAAAAGCTTTCTACTGCTTTATTAAGTTTCTTTTCGCCAGTTAATGACTTAATAAATTCTTTTTCTCTTGTATCACGTAAACTTTCCTCTAAATCAATAGCGCTACTTATCATTGAATTAAGTCCAGTTCCAGCAATTGGACAAAAGCACAAACAGCTTTCAACAACACCAATGTTTTTTCTTTCAAAGCTATATGCAATTGTGGCTACAACAGTCATAAATGTTTACATAACAAGGTTTGAAACATTTGTTGCAATTCTGTTGTCATGAGGAATTAAGTTTAATTTATAGTTTTTCATTTTTTATCTCCCCACAAAGAGAATATAACATGGCAATTGTGTGTTATCAATACAAATCTTATGTTCTGTTGACATTTTTCTTATTTTATGCTATATATATAAATGAAGACGCAGTATTCTAGTCAGCAAGAGTTGTCGGAAGGCGTTAAAAGCGTCGTGGGGCATATCTGTGAAGTTTCTTGTGCTGGCCTTGGTTGCCCAAACCGGGGCTGGTGCTGGGAGTTA
>CAMEKL010000059.1 GCA_945921365.1 uncultured Bacillota bacterium | reverse complement strand
CATGAACAATTCCAACAAGTTCGCCTTCACTGTTAAATGCTCCACCTCCGGAATTTCCACCATTGATTGATGCATCAATTCTCATTGATCTTAAATTATAATTTTTTCCATCAGCATTTGTTATTGGAACATTTTGTGTGTCAACGCTTAAAATCCCAAATGTTGCACCAATTCCTTGCCCTTTTGCATTTCCTAAAACTGCAATTGATTCACCAATTGTCAACGCATCTGAATCAATATAAGAAACCTGCTCTGCAATTGAATTTTTAAGAACATCTGAATTTTCAACTTTTAAAACAGCTATATCATACGTATGTGAGCCACCAACAAGTGTTGCGGAAATAATACAGTTGCTGATTTTATATTGTCCATATAAGAAACAATCAATTGTTTCAGCAACATTCCCATTTGCATCTTTGTCATAAACAACATGATAGTTTGTTATGATGTATGCAGAGCCCGTTTGTTTATCTAATTTGTAAATTACACCGCTTCCGGCAGCAGCATATGTTGCATTACTACTATTTTTAAACTTTGAAACAATTGCAACAGAAGATTTTAAACCTCTATTAACAGCTTCTTTTGCACTATATGTTTCAACAACAGGGTTTGATTCACCAGTTTTCAAACTTTCAAGCCATTCTTCTTCTGTTCCTTCATATCCATTTTCAACAGCAATATCATAAGCAGATTTTCCTGTTTCGCCCGCTGCTTTAACACCAGTATCTATGCCATTTATAACCCAATATCCATTTTCATTTATTGTTATTATTGGTGTTATTCCATCAATTCCATTTGTCCCATTTGTTCCATCAGTTCCATTTGTCCCATCTAATCCATCTTCACCTTTCAAGCTTTCAAGCCAGTCAGATTCAGTTCCAACAAAACCATTTTCAACAGCAATTTGATAGGCAGATTTTCCATCTTCGCCAACAGTTCCAAGTGCATTAACAGGTGTTTCAACTCCATTTATAACCCAATAACCTTCACTGTTAATTGTTATTGTTGGAGTTTTTCCGTCTTCTCCATTTTGACCATCTTCACCATTTTGCCCTTTCAAACTTTCAAGCCATTCTTCCTTTGTTCCTTCATATCCATTTTCAACAGCAATTTCATAAGCAGATTTTCCATTATCGCCACTTCTTCCCGTTTTTCCAGATGCAGAAACATTAGTTATCTTTCCATTTATAACCCAGTAACCATCTGACGAAATAGAAATCGTTGGAGATGCGCCATCTTGGCCATCATTTCCGTTCTTACCATCAACACCATTCTTGCCATCTTCACCTTTCAAGCTTTCAAGCCAGTCAAATTCAGTTCCAACAAAACCATTTTCAACAGCAATTTCATAAGCAGATTTTCCATCATCGCCCTTAATGGATTTTATTGTTGCATTTTCGCAACCTGCAAAAAGCAGTCCGCAAGAACAAGCCAAGAACAAGCCAATCACCATAAAAAATTTTTTCATTAGCAACTATCTCCTTTAAATTCTAATAATTTCCATCGTTTCAATTGCATTTTTAACAAGCCAATCTATATCAAGTTTTTCCTCTTCCTTTTCAACAAGATCAATTTTAGGTTTTATAAGTGGATTTTTTGGAAGAAACACAGTGCAACAATCTTCATATGGTAAAATTGATGTTTCAAATGTGCCAATTTGCTTTGCAATGTCAATAATCTCAAGTTTATCAAATGTGACAAGCGGTCTTAAAACTATATGATTTTTTAGAACACTTTCTGTACTTGTTAAACGCTCAACAGTTTGAGATGCAACTTGACCAAGATTTTCACCAGTTACAATCGCACTAAAACCATATTTTTCACACAAAATTTCACAAATTCTCATCATTATTCTGCGCATGATAGTTATCATGTAACCATCTTTGCAATTTTTATGAATCTCTTCTTGAATTTTAGTGAAGGAAACACAATATAGATTAAATTCCCCAGTATAGTCTTTAACTTCATTTGCAAGTTTAATAACCTTGTCTTTTGCTTGCTTACTGGTGTATGGATAAGAATGAAAATGAATTGCAGAAATCTTAAGACCTCTTTTTGCAACAAGATATGTTGCAACAGGACTATCTATTCCACCCGAAAGCATAACAAGTGCGTTTCCACTAACACCAACAGGAAGACCGCCACAGCAAGACTCTCTGCCTGCAAAAACATATGTTTTGCCATTTTCACGAATGTCAATTTCAAGCAAAAATTCAGGGTTATGCAAATCAACTTTCAAGTTTGGGAAAAGCTCTAAAACAAGCCCTCCAATTTTGGAAGAAAAATCAATTGAATTTATTGGAAATCTTTTATCCGCTCTTTTCACTTCAACTTTAAAAGTTTTAATATTTGAATTTAAGTTTTCATTAACAAATGCTTTAACAAGATTTTCTATGTTTAAAACATCAGTTTCGACTTCGTGCGCAACACTCAACGAAACAAGCCCAAAAACTTTTTTAAGCCTAATTTTAAGTGTTTCAAGGTTTTCTTCGTTAAATCCAGAAAGAAGATATCTTCCACCAATTTTCTTTATTTCTGCATTTCTAGTGTTTTCCACAGCAAAAACTGCACTTTTTATATTATTTAAAAGTGCATTTTCAAAAACATTTCTGTTTTTCCCTTTTAGGAAAACTTCTCCATATCTTAATAGTATAACCTTATTCATATTACTTCTTAACTTCTATCAAACCGTATTCGTCATTCCCTTTTTTGTAAACAACATTAACTTTTCCTGTTTCGCCGTTTAAGAAAACATAAAAATTATGATCAAGAGCTTCAAGCATATAAATCGCTTCGTCTTCACTCATAGGGTCAAGTTCAAAAGATTTTCTCTTTGTAATCTTAGGATTATATTCCTCCTCTGGAACATCTTCAATAAACAAAAGTTCTGGAAGAGTTGGCATCTTAAAGATTTCGTTCTTTTTGCCATTAAATTTTAAAATTTGCTTTTCAATTTTTGGGAGAGCAATGTCAAGATTTTGATACATATTATCTCCACTAACTTCAGATCTGAAAAAAGAACCTTTTCCAGTTATTGTAATTTCTAATTTTTTTTGTTTGTTGTCACTTTTACAAACAACTTTACAATTAGCATCTCCCCCAAAATATTTTTCAAGTTTTGAGACCTTCTTTTCAATTAAGCCTTTAAGTTTTTCGCTTATTGTATAATTTTTTTCAGCTAAATCAAGTTTCATAAACTACCTCCAAAATAAATATAACAAAAAAAGTTAATAATTCAAAATAAAAAAGAGAAAAACATATAAAAATATTTTCTTTAAAAAAGCAAAAATTATTTGACCATAAAAATTTTTTTTGATAGTATTAAATTAAGTTTTAACGGGGGCAAGAGTTGACAAAAGTAAAAGAAAACAAAAAAATAACTCGAAAACAACTTCTGTTCTGGATTATAATGCCAATAATTCTTGTTGCATTATTTTCTTCAACGGTCATTTTAACAATCACCTATTTCTTTAAAGAACAAGCAAACAAAGGTTATGTTAAGTTTGCACCAGGAATATATTTGCAATTTGACAATGTTCAGTTGATTGAAAACCTTGAAAACCCTGTTGATTTCAACATGTTATATTATAAAAAAGGCAATTTTGAAAATGCACCAGTTGTCTTTGACACTTCAGCCGAACTTGCAACACCAAACAAAGAATATTTTGTTCTTTCCCCAAAATTCAAAGCCGCTCTTCCAATTTATGAGGATTTTGCAGAAGATGAAGTTGAAAGCACAAGCTTCTATGCAAGATTCAGTTTGAAATACACAGACATCAATGGCGAAGAATATTCACAAGAGGTTATGGATTATCTTTTCAGCAGAGATGAAATGTTCAG
>CAMEKL010000058.1 GCA_945921365.1 uncultured Bacillota bacterium | reverse complement strand
CCCAAACAGGTGCAAGGCATTTTGTCCACCACCATTTGGGAAGAACCTGCAATGCGGTAAAAAAATTGCTGTGTGCAGCGTAGCCTGCTTTGAGTGAATTTGTTGGGATACAGAATATAAACCTTACATAAGTTAGGCCAACATATGAAAAGGTGTTCAAATATTAATTTGATGATGCTGTTGAAATCACTTTTGCAAAAGAAGCTAATGACAATTTGATGCTGTTTGAGAAATTCTCTAGACTGTTAGAGTTTTCTTGGCACTTTAGGGATTATAGTGTGGTCTAAGTGGCGATTCGGTGAAATCTTGTCTTTAAAAGGAAACTGCTTGTTCGGTGACGGCAAGTAGGCAAGTGGGAAATCCAACCGAACCTATGCTGCAAGGTTTACTTAAAGTGTTGTCTTCTCGCTTTTAATATTGGGCAAAGATGATAGAATTTTTGCCTAATATTATTTGGCGAATTTTTTGTTTATAGGAAGCATAAAATATAAAAATGGATAATGAAAATTTAGATAGTTTTGATGATAAAAATTTTGAAGATAAAAATGAAGTTAAAAAAAATGATATAAAGCAAGTTGCAAACAAACTTGTTAAAAAGAAAAAACAATCCTGGTGGATTTGGCCTGTTAAAATTCTTGTTATAACACTCTTCTTGTCACTTGCATTTTCTGTTTTAAGTGAACTTGTTCTCGGAAGCGTTGGAATTGCCGTTTCAATTGTGATTATTCTTGCTTTGTGGATTTTGGGTGTTGTTTCAGATATGATTGGCGTGGCGGCGGCTTCTGCGAGCATAGAGCCTTTCAATGCAATGGCTTCAAGAAAAGTTAGGGGAGCAAGAGAAGCAAAATTTCTTGTTAAGAATGCAGAAAAAGTTTCAAGCATTTGCAACGATGTTGTTGGCGATATCTGTGGAATTCTTTCAGGTGCTGCTGGCGCAGCAATTGCTGTTAAATTAACAATGGGAATAGTTGGCTCAATTCAAATTTTAATTGCCGCTTCTGTTAGCGCAATAATTGCTGGACTCACAATTTTTGGAAAGGCAGTTATGAAAAAAGTTGCTATTGATAACAGCACAAAAGTTATCCTTTCTGTTGGAAAATTTCTTAGTTTGTTCACAAAACGCACAAGAAGATAATAATCGTCAAAAAACTGCAAAAAATGTCTTGATTTTTTCCTGACTTTTAGTTATAATTAGGTTAATTATTTGATGTTTAACTATAAATATTTAAGTTGGTGATAAAATTTTATGATGTTCAAAAATTCTTTTAAACTTTTAATGGCAAAATTTTCCACTCTTTGGGAACTTTTGCTTTATTACATTATTGTTTGTGCAATTTTGTTTGCGCTTATATTTCCTTTCTCTAGCACAATTATGGAAAGCTTGCAAGTTGGCGGTCATTTAGATAAACTTTATAAATGCGCAATTAACTTTAACGTGTCGGTAAATCTCTTCAGCTGGTTTAAACTTCTTTATGTTTCACTTGTTGGTGTGTTTTTTAATTTTCTTGCAATGTTTAGCACTCACACTTTTCTTGCAATATACATTTCAATTGTTGTTTTTTATGTTATGCCTTTCCTGTTTGGGCTTGCAAAACTTCCACTTGAAGAATCGCTTTTTGGCTATATGTCAAGCTTAACAAGATATGGTTTTTTCCACAGCTTTATCAGAAAATTTTCAAAATCTGCACGTTTAAGTCTTTTTAAAACTCTCATTTGTTTGCCAATAAATTTGCTGTTTGTATACATCTTTTCTCTAACACTTAAAGTTACAAATTTTGGTGCAGAGTTTGCAATTGCATCTCCATTTATTGCTGTTGCTGTTATGTGCATTCTTGCAAGCTTAAAAACAACAATTTTTGCTGGTTGGGTTCCTGCTTGCGTTGTGTATAACTGCAATATGTTTGTTGGGCTTGGAAAGGGGTTTAAGGCTGTTTTTAGAAGGTTTTGGAGAGCGTTTTCAACAGCGCTTGTTATGATGATTATAATTTTTGCGGTTAACTATCTTTTTAGTTCATTTGCGTTTATAATCAATATTCCTGTTTCAATCATGCTTTTAAACATCTTTGAAATGGTTATGTTCTATGGCAGTCAAGGCATGAGATATTATGTTGATTTAGACACAATTGTAACTCCAAAAAAACTTGAAGAAATTGACTCATTTAGAAAAATTAAAGATATTATATAATTGTTTTGCAATTAAAAATTAAATTTGAAATTAAATTGGGCTTTTGTGCCTAATTGATTATATATGTAAAAATTAAAAGGAAAATTATGGAAGAATTAAAAAACGAAGAAAAAATTGCAGGTGAAAAACCTGTAAAACAAAAGGCTGGAAATAATCAAAATAAAAAGAAAATTAACACAAATCAAAAAATAAACACAAAAGAAAAATCAAAAACAGAAAAGAAAGAATCTGAAAAAGTTGCTGAGGATAAGGTTTCCATTAAGCAAAACAATGGGAAAGCAGTAAAAATCACATTCCTTGGTGGAGTTGGCGAAATTGGAAAGAATATGACAGCCATTGAATATGGGGACGAAATGATTCTTGTTGACAGCGGTCTTGCTTTCCCTACAGGAGATTTTCCAGGTGTTGACCTAATTGTGCCAGACATTTCTTATGTTCTTGCAAACAAATCTAAACTTAAGGGAATTTTAATAACACACGGACATGAAGACCATATTGGTGCGCTTCCTTTTGTGCTTAACGACTTAAAAGTTCCAGTTTATGGCACAGCAATGACGCTTGCTCTTATTGAAAATAAACTTAAGGAATATCCAAAGATAAACGCAAAACTTGTTACAGTTAAGCCAAAGAATCTTTTAAAAATTGGCTCTTTCCAAGTTGAGTTTATTCGTGTTTCTCACTCTATTGCTGGTTCTCTTGCTCTCTGCATTACAACTCCATGTGGAAATATTATTCACACTGGAGATTTCAAAATTGATTACACTCCAATTGATGGTGTTATAACAGATTTAACACGCTTTGGCGAACTTGGCAAAAAGGGTGTTAATCTTTTGATGTGCGAAAGCACAAACGTTCTTAGAAGTGGCTTTTCTATGAGTGAAAGAAAAGTTGGAAAAGCTCTTGAAGCAATTTTTGAAAATAACAAAACAAAGCGTATTTTTGTTGCAACATTTGCTTCAAATATTCATAGAATGCAACAACTTTTGTGGCTTGCAGAAAAATATAACCGAAAAGTTGCTTTTTCTGGAAGAAGCATGCTGAATGTTTCAGAAGTTGCAATGAAAATTGGGGAACTTAAATATAACAAAAATAATATTATTGACATTGATAAAATTGACAAATTTGCTGATAACGAGCTTCTAATAATTTCAACAGGAAGTCAAGGGGAAGAAAATTCAGCCCTTAGAAGAATGGCGTTTGGAGATTTTCCAAAAATCAAGTTTGGAGAGAATGACCTCATAGTTTTCTCTGCATCTCCAATTCCTGGAAACGAAAAGAGTGTTTACAGTGTTATTAACACAATTTTCAAAAAAGGTGCAGATGTAATTTATGATGAACTTGCAGACGTTCATGCTTCTGGTCACGCATGTCAAGAAGAGCTTAAAACAATTCATGCTCTTGTTAAGCCAAAGTTCTTCATGCCAGTTCATGGAGAGTATAGGCATTTAAAACATCACAAGGAGCTTGCAATTTCAATGGGAATGAATGCAAGAGATATCGTATTACCCGATATTGGAATGCAAGTGGAGATGACAGAAAACTACATTCGCCCAATTGGAGTAGTTACAGCTGGAATAAGGCTTGTTGATGGTTCTGGTCTTGGCGACACGGCAAGCAATGTTTTAAAAGAAAGAAAACAACTTTCTGAAGAAGGTTTCTGCGTTG
>CAMEKL010000057.1 GCA_945921365.1 uncultured Bacillota bacterium | reverse complement strand
TTTCTTTTGTTACATTTTCTTTTAGCATAAAAGAAAAGTAAATGTTATTTTGCAAGCTTTTCTTTGATAAGAAAACTTAATAAAATTAAATTCATTCCGCTTAGAAAGCGTTTGTGGGGTTTCAGGGGGAATCGCAACCCCCTGACTTTCTTTTGCAAACTTTTCTTTAGGATAAAGAAAAGTTAAATTATCTTAGTTAGATTCCTTTTTGTATAACTTTCTGTTCCATAAAAAACTTTTGAAAAGTTACATAAAAAAACTCCACACAAAAAGCGTTTGTGGGAGTCTGAGGTGAATCGCAACCCCTCAGGTTTCTTTTGCAAACTTTTCTTTAAGGTAAAGAAAAGTTAAATTATCCTGGAAGTAGCACAGCAAGTTTGTAGGTGTAATCTTGATTTTCTTTTGTTCTATCTTTAACAACATCAAACATAATTTCACAGAAAGAAAACTCTATTTTTTTCTCATCAATAACAGTCACGCCACCAAATCCATCTTCATTTTCAACAACTTTATAGCCTGATGTTTTGTCAATTGCTTGTTCAACACGACCATTCACGCTTTCTCCCGTTGCTTTTAAGTTTGTGTTGTCAAACTCATCAAGTTTTAAATAGTCCAAATGAAGCACATTTGGGTTATTCTTGTCTGAATTTTCAACAAATTTTTCATCAACTTCGCTTGCATCAAAAGTAATTTCAAAATCAGTGTAGTAGCCATTTATTTCATTACCGTTGTTATCTTTATCTTTTGCCTTGTAGAGATATCCCTTTCCTTCAACTTTAACACTCTCATCTTCGCCATCATGAAGAATTGGTGAGCTTTGATAGAAGTTTATTCCTTCTTGTTTAAACTTGTAAAGTGTGCCGGTGTGAGTGTCTTTATCATACGCCCAAAAGCGAAGCGTCATGTTAATTTGAAGGTCTGGGTTAGCAGAGAAAATTTGCATAACCATTCCGCCAAAAGTGTAATCTTGTTTTGGCATCATAATAACACTTTGATATTCAGCAAGTGGGCTGTTTTCAAAAGAAGTTTTGGTTGTTTCTCCACCATTAAGCATTGTTTCAAGCGCTGAACCATCTTCAAAGAACGCTTCAGTTTCAAAATCACTCATAAAGCATGATGGCTGTGCAGAAAAAGTCCCAACCGGCTTAGGTGCAAGCTCACTGCCCTCGCCCGTTCTTCCACTAAATTTGTAAGAAATTTCGTCACCATTTAACAGCTTATATGAGAAAGTGTAATCTTCGCCACTTCCATCATAAATTTTATCGTAAACAAGTTCGGCAATATTTTCAACATAGTTTCTATAATTAGGGTTAGTTTCATCTGGTCCATAGGTTTTATAGTCATATTCAACAAGTTCACTTCCAACAACTTCGTCTAGAAGATATGTGATAAACCTATCAGCCGTGTTTTTTGTGAAACCACTATAACTTGCAGAAGCATAATACTCATCTGATAGTGTTTGAAGATAGCTTTCAACATCACCGTCTGTCACATTTTTGCCATTTAATAATGTGCTATTTGTTGGGCAATTTTTAACTTTAACAACAAAACCAGATGTTGTGTCCGCTTCAAAAGTTGTTAGTTTATCTTTCCCGTAGCCAAGCAAAGTTTCAAACATCACAATTTGAATTGCAGTAGAATAATATTCTGAAAGTTGCGGATAATAATCTTTTAAAGCAACAAAGCTACTTTTAAATTGTTCATATGTTTTACCATTAACCATATTGTTGTAAATATATTCCTGGGTAAATGGAGAATCAAAAATTAAAGTCCATTTCCAAGCATGATTTCCTTCAACAAGCTTAGCATTGCTATCTCCATCAGCAATTATAAGTTGCCTTATGCTGTCTGGACAATCTGTTGTTCCATATTTTTTTGTTAACTCATCTAATAATATTTTATAAAACCTTGTATCGATTATGGAAATATTGCCATTTTCCCCAGTTCTCATGCTTGTTGTGTAAACAACCTTAAAACCATCAATATGGTTTGCAAGAAACTGTGAAGCAGAATTTTCGCCATTTTCAGAAGAAAATTCATTTTCAAACCTATCAGAAACTTCATCTTCAAAAGATTGGCAACCAGCAAAAAGAAAAGCTGAAATGCCGAGAACAAAAACCAAAAGCAAACTTATAATCTTTTTCTTCATAAGAATATTATATCACACAAAAAAACAATAATCAATTTAAAAACAAAAAAAAGTGGAAGTTTTCCACTTTTTAATAGTTTGACTAATAATCTAATTCAAATGCCATTGAATTTGTTCTTCCACCAAGTTCAAAGTTTTTCATAGCCATGCCTGTGCCTGTGTTTTCAAAATGTTCATTTATGTAGGCATCACTTGTGATTTCAGCAATTAGTGCTTCTGTGAAATCAACTTCATCTTCACTTCCCATGCCTTGATATTTTTCAATATTTCCAAACTTGAAACTAACATTATGTTTTATTGCTTTAAAAATTTGTTCTTGTGTTGATTGAGAACCAACAGCAGTTCCAGAAACAGAAAAATTTAATATTTTATCTCCAAGCCTAACAACTAAATTTGTTTGATCATCACCTATTTCATTTATTTTGAACTCACTTGCACTGATAACTGAATAGTTTGAATAAGTGCCTACATTTTCTGCAATGTAATCTTTAACTTCTTGTTGTTCAAGAGCAAAAGCACCTATTTCATCTGCAAGTTCTTGATTAACTATTTTTTGAAGCGCTGAAAATTCTCCAGAGAAATTTCCTAATGCACCATACATTTCTTCAAAAGTTGAATGTGAAAAAATATCTGTCGTTAAATACATTGAAACTTTTTTGTTAACTTGAGATGTTTCAATATAAATTTTATTATTAGCCAAATTTATATCCTTTACTTCAGTTCCACTAATATATAAAACATCAAAAGCAGCAACATTTTCATTATAATAATCTTCAATCGCTTTTGGGAGTTCGTCTAAAAACATTTGTTTATACTGCGCTTCAGTGATAACTTCTTGCTCTTCGCCACTTCCTTGGTTTCCGCCTTGTTCTCCACCTTGGTTTCCTCCTTGTTCTCCACCTTGGTTTCCGCCTTGGTTTCCGCCTTGTTCAATTTCGCCACTACCTTGGTTTTCTTGTTGTTCTCCGCTGCCACCTTGTTCAACTTGTTGTTCTTCTTTTTCATCTTCAACTTTTTGATCTGTTGATGGGTTTGTTGGAGAAACAATGCCGTTGTCAACAGTGATGTTTTGCGAAGGAATGTCTGTTGGTACATCTTTGCTTTGGCAAGCAACCATTGTTGACACTGCTCCACCAATAACAACAACAGAAACGATTCCAACAATCGCCTTTCCAAACTTGCTCTCTAAAAATTTCTTTTTCTCAGCCATAAAAAGCTCCTTATTGTGAATTTACATTTTCATTTTAGCACAAAATATTGTGTTGTCAATAGTTATTTTTAAATAAAATTTGTTTGACAAAAAAAAATATAGTTATATAATTGTAACAGTTAAATAAAAGGGGTTTATATGAAAGTTTTTTACAAAGGAAATGAAATTGAAAGCGAAGATTGTTCAATTAGAGATTTAATCAAAGCAAATTTTGAGGGCGATTTCACCGAAACCCTTGTTGCTAAACTTAATGGCAAGGTTGTTGACCTTTCTCACCCAATTGAAGATGGAGCAAAACTAGAACCACTCACTTTTGCTGATGAAGAGGGAAAAAAGGCACTTTGGCACACAACAAGCCATGTTCTTGCCTATGCAATAAAGAATTTATATCCAGACGTTAAACTTGCAATTGGACCAGCAACAAACGAAGGTTTTTATTATGATTTTGACACTGAGGCTGATTTTGACCTTGAAAAAATTGAAGCAGAAATGAAAAAAATCATAAAGGAAAACTATAAAGTTTACAGAAAAACAATTTCTAAAGCAGAAGCACTTAAATTTTTTGCAAGTGAACCATATAAAGTTGAACTTATTGAAAATTTGGAAGATGGTGCAGAAATTTCAACCTACACTATTGGCGAGTTCACAGACCTTTGTGCTGGTCCACACATCTACGACCTATCTAAAATCAAGGCATATATGCTTAAATCAATCACAGGCGCATATTGGCATGGCGAC